>NZ_WXWK01000153.1:0-9491 GCF_009904835.1 Vibrio sp. V33_P6A3T137
GTTATTAAGCGCTTGTTGCCAGTCGCTTGGGGTTACTGAAAATTGACGTTCAATCAACGAACAGTCTAAGCGAGAATTAGCTGGGCGTTTGGCCGGAGTTGGATACTGCTCAGTAGTAATAGCATGAATAATGGGACGCTTCTCAAGCACTCCTTGTTGCTGTGCTTTGCTAAAAATCGCCTCAGCAAATCCATACCAACTGGTATGAGGCAAACCGGAATAGTGATAAATACCAGATTGACACTTCCCTGTTTGACTATAACTAAGCACGATACTCACTAGGGCTTGTGCCAAGTCACCCGCATAAGTCGGCCCACCATATTGATCGTCAACAATGGATAGTTCCGAACGCGTTTTCGCTAACTTAAGCATGGTACAAACAAAATTGCTACCTTGCTCAGCAAAAACCCAAGCGGTTCTAATAATCATATAGTTATCGCAGCATGCTTGAATCGCTTGCTCGCCGGCTAATTTACTCAAGCCATAAACACTTTGCGGATTAGGGCGATCACTTTCCAGATAAGGATCTGCTTTAGTACCATCATAAACATAATCGGTGGAGATATGGATCAATAGAGCTTGATGCCGTTGAGCAGCTAACGCTAAATATTTCACTGCATGATGATTGACCGCATCACATGCCTCAGTGTCACTTTCTGCTTTATCTACGGCGGTAAAAGCGGCGGCATTAATAATAACATCAGGTACGATTTGACGGCATTTTTCTTCAACCAACCGTTGGTTAGTGATATCTAACTGCTCGCTGTCATAAGCGAAAAGCTGGATGGTTTTCTCTTGCTTCAATAAACGAACCAATGCCCGACCAACCTGCCCTTGGCTACCAGTTATCACTACTTTAATCATGATTTTTTCTTCTGCTCTTGAACCAGCTTCGCTAAGTACTGCCCATAATCGTTTTTTAGCATGCTGCTGGCGATACGCATCATACATTCATCACTTAACCACCCATTACGCCATGCAATCTCTTCTAAACAAGCCACTTTTAATCCTTGAATATTTTCTATGGTTTGCACAAAAGACGAAGCCTGATGGAGACTTTCATGAGTTCCGGTATCTAACCATGCAAAACCACGCCCGAGTAACTCGACATTTAACGATCCATCCTCTAAATATCGTTGATTGAGATCGGTGATCTCTAGCTCTCCACGTTGTGAAGGTTGAATTTGCTTAGCCCACTCTACCGCTCGCTGATCGTAAAAATAGAGCCCGGTTACCGCATAATCTGATTTAGGATACTGAGGCTTTTCTTCTATCGAGACGGCTTTTTGCCGCTCATTAAATTCAATCACCCCAAACCGTTCTGGATCTTTAACTTGATAGCCAAATACTGTTGCTCCATGCTGACGTTGAGCCACCTTTTTTAAAGTTTGTGAAAATGATTGCCCATAAAAAACGTTATCTCCCAGCACTAAGCAAACCGATTGCCCAGCGATAAAAGACTCACCGATTAGTAGCGCTTGTGCTAATCCATCAGGGCTAGGCTGTATCGCATAACTCAATTCAATACCATAGTCTGAGCCATCACCTAGTAAACGCTGAAAGCTGGCTTGATCTTCTGGTGTCGTGATGATGAGTATTTCTCGAATCCCAGCCAACATTAACGTAGAGATGGGATAGTAGATCATCGGTTTATCGTAAATAGGCAGCATCTGCTTTGACGTACCACGCGTTAGCGGATAAAGCCGAGTGCCAGATCCGCCAGCGAGCACAATACCCTTAGTATTGTGTTGAGGGTTTACTGCTGAATGTTGAGTGTTGAGTTCCATTTATTGACTTCTTATGATTCGGCTATGCAGTTTTGACAATGCGAGTGAGCTTTTTTATTAGCGATTTACTTTAACCATTAATGATTAGCGACTAGCCATTCACGATGATTTAAATACCATTCTACTGTTTTACGAATGCCTGACTCAAAAGATTCCTCAGGCTTCCAGCCTAATTCACGTTCAATTTTTGAGGCATCAATAGCATAGCGTCGATCATGACCAGGGCGATCAGTGACATAAGTGATTAGTGATGAATAACGACGATTAGGCACTGACTGCTGCCTACTCAATTCGGGTAGGCTTTCCGCCATTGGGGCTAATTCATCCAAAATAGAACAGATGGTTTTAACCACCTCAATATTTGGCTTCTCGTTATGACCACCGATGTTGTAAGTTTCACCGATCTTACCATTCACTAACACTTGATAGAGTGCACGAGCATGGTCATCAACATAGAGCCAATCTCGAATCTGTAACCCATTGCCATAAATTGGTAATGGCTTACCAGCCAACGCATTTGAAATTACATGAGGGATCAATTTTTCAGGAAATTGGTAGGGACCATAATTATTCGAACAATTAGTCACTAAAATGGGCAGACCATAAGTACGTCCCCAAGCACGGACCAAATGATCGCTCGCGGCTTTAGAAGCGGAATATGGACTAGAAGGAGCATAAGCTGTTGTTTCTGTGAACAGGGGAAGATTTTTCATGTTTAATTCATCATTCGCAATTAAACATTCATCATGCTCAAGATCGTCTGGGTGAGGTAAATCTCCATAGACTTCATCGGTCGAGATATGATGAAAACGGAACCTAACTTGCTTAGCGGGCTCCAGTGCCAACCAGTAATCACGACTTACGGCTAATAAATTGAACGTACCGACAATATTGGTTTGAATAAATGCCGCAGGGCCATCAATGGATCGATCAACATGTGACTCCGCCGCTAAATGCATAACAACATCTGGTTGATGCGTACAAAAAACCCGTTTTAATTCATCAATATCGCAAATGTCTACCTGTTCAAAGACATAGCTAGGATTATGCGCAGCCCCCGGAAGAGAGGCCAAATTACCAGCGTAAGTTAATTTATCGACATTAATAATCTGATGAGAGGTGTTGGCTAGTAAGTAACGAATAACGGCACTACCAATAAATCCGGCACCACCAGTGATCAAAAGCTTCATATGACGTTGGTTTTATAAACAGAATAAGTGCAAGGATAACGTTTTTTATCACGTTGGTCATGAATAAATAAGATGGCGGGGGGTTTAAGTTCTGGGTTCTAGGACCTAGGACCTAGGTCCTAGGTCCTAGGCACTAATTTACTTTCCTACTCGATAAAATTCACGATACCAAGCAACAAACTTAGCGACACCTTCTTGCACTCCAACTTGTGGTTGATAGCCTGTAGCCGCAAACAGATCGGTAGTATCCGCATAGGTTTGATAGACATCTCCCGGTTGCATACCGCGGAAATGTTTCTTCGCTTCAATACCAAGTTCAGTTTCAATGGCTTGAATGAAATCCATTAAGTTAATTGGACTGCCGTGACCAATATTATACAGCGCATAAGGTGCTGAACTGCTGTTTGGCTGACCTTGTTCTACTGTCCATGCATTATTGCGCTGAGGGATAACATCAGCAACGCGCACAACCCCTTCTACGATATCATCGATATAGGTAAAATCTCGCCACATATCACCATTGTTATTGATATCAATCGGATCGCCTTCAAGAATCTTTTTCGTGAAAATAAACGGTGCCATATCAGGGCGCCCCCACGGACCATAAACCGTAAAAAAACGCAGCCCCGTGGTAGGCAGATCATAAAGATGAGAATACGAGTGGGCCATTAATTCATTGGCTTTTTTTGTTGCAGCATAAAGAGAAACCGGATGATCCACGGAGTCACAGCTACTGAAAGGAACTTTACTATTCAATCCATAAACGGAACTGGAAGAAGCATAAACAAGGTGCTTGACCTTAGTATTGCGGCACCCTTCTAAAATATTGACGTGGCCAACCAAGTTAGAGTCTGCGTAGGAATGTGGGTTTTCAAGGGAATAGCGCACACCCGCTTGCGCGGCGAGATGAATCACTTTATCAAACTGGTGTTGAATAAAGAGCGCTTCTACCGCCTCACGATTGGCGATATCAAGTTGAATGAAAGTAAAATGGTCATGCTCAATTCGTTTAAGGCGAGCAAGCTTTAAAGAAACATCATAATAATCATTATTATTATCGATACCGATAACATGATGCCCTTGCTGGACAAGTACTTCTGCGACCCGACTGCCAATAAATCCAGCAACACCCGTGACAAGAAATTTCATACATTTACCTTCTAAGCGTCGAGTAGGTCGCCATTGAACCTAAACGTTAACGGTAAAATATTATCATGAAGATAAATTCACTCCAAAACGTTTTAAAGTTTAAACCGCTAAGGCTAAGTGATTACCACTCCATTAAACCCAGCTATTTCTAAAGCATGAGCAAAACCTTGCTTAGCTGAACGTTCACCGTGAATCAAATGTATTTCCTTTGGTGGCTGGTCGATACCTTTAATAAACGCGAGTAATTCAGATTGATCCGCGTGAGCGGAATAGCCCGACATCACATGAATACTGGCTTTCACATCAATCTCTTCTCCATCAATACAAATCGATTTTTCACCTTGGACAATGGTTCGACCTAGGGTACCCTCCGCTTGAAACCCTGCAAAAATCACATCAGTACGCTCATCTCCCAGCAACGCTTTTAAATATTCAACAATTCGTCCACCTTGGCACATTCCTGATGCGGCAACCACAATCGCGGGAGCACCGGTTGAGGCTAAACGATTCACTAACGCCTGATGAGTACGATAATCACTGATTTGTATGCACTGATCGAAAGCCAAAGGATGACGATGCATATCTAAACGCTGCTTTGCCTCCTCTCCCCATAGGGTTTTAAAACGACGGTAAGACTGAGTGACTTGTTGAGCCATTGGGGAATCAAGAATAATCGGCAGATCGGCATTAATTTTATGCTCAAAAATCAAGCGTTCAATATCAAACAGTAATTCTTGCGTACGGCCAACACTGAAGGCAGGAATTAAAATTGTGCCACCATTTTCTAAAGAACGCTGAATAATGTCGCGTAACTTCTCAGCGCGGCCAACCACATCATCATGGTTTCGGTTGCCATAAGTCGTCTCTATTACTAGATAATCCGCCCGCTGAGGCGATTGCGGATCAGGCAGTAATGGCGTATTGCTTGGCCCTAAATCGCCTGAAAACACCACCACTTCACCGTTAGCTAAACGAAGCTCAACATAAGCGGAACCTAAAATATGCCCAGCAGGTTGAAAACGAAGTTCAAGAGTAGCGGACTCCGGACGATGACACTCGACCGTTAACCAATCGCCATAACAAAGAGGACGTAACCGTTGTTTTATGGCTTGCAAAACTTGCTGAATTTGCCCACGATTCAGGCCCAATTGCAATTTAAGCCCATCTTCTAACATTAATGGGATCAGCTCTGCGCTGGCTGGCGTACAATAAATCGGCCCCGTAAAACCCGCAGTAAGCAACCACGGTACGCGGCCAATATGATCAATATGAGCATGAGTAATAATTAGCGCATCGATATGCTTAACCGGAAAATCTAACTCAACGTCTGCCGCATCTTTACCTTGAAACAACCCACAATCGATGAGCACAGCCACGCCATCGACGCGCAACTCATGACAAGAACCGGTGACAGTATGTTTACCGCCATGATGAAGTATTTGCATATCCTTTGCCTTATTCACAGACTCAATAAGCGCACACTAGCATAGTAAATAAAAAGCGAGATGGAAGGAGGAGGGAAAATTCGAGGCAGTTGGCAGGAAAGGGAGGGGAGTGAGATATTGTAGGGGATAGATCCTAGAATCTCGATTTTAAAGAACAGCAAAACTTAGATTCTAAACTCTCGCCCCAGCTAAAAAACTAAACTTGATAAAACTCGCGATACCAAGTGATAAATTCCGCGACCCCTTCCTTCACACCAATACGAGGGCGATAGCCAGTGGCAACGAACAGATCTTCAGTGTCAGCGTAAGTTTGATACACATCGCCCGGCTGCATACCTCGGAAATTTTTCTTGGCTTCAATCCCAAGTTGATCTTCAATCGCTTTGACAAATTCCATCAAATTAATTGGCGAACCATGACCGATATTATAAATCGCATAAGGTGCAGAGCTAGTGGCTGGCGTGCCAGATTCTACCGTCCAAGCCGCATTACGAGCCGGAAACACATCCGCAATTCGTACTACACCCTCAACAATATCGTCAACATGGGTAAAATCACGCCACATATCACCATGGTTATTAATATCGATGCTTTCACCCGCTAAAATCTTTTTAGTAAAGATAAACGGAGCCATATCAGGACGCCCCCAAGAACCATACACGGTAAAAAATCGCAGGCCAGTGGTCGGAATATCGTAAAGGTGCGAATAACTGTGCGCCATTAGCTCATTGGATTTTTTAGTGGCGGCATACAAAGAAACTGGATGATCGACCGAGTCAGAAGTAGCGAAAGGCACTTTCGCATTTAAGCCATACACAGAGCTGGACGAAGCGTAGACTAGATGGCCCACTTTATTTTGTCGGCAACCTTCAAGAATATTCAAATGACCGACTAGGTTTGAATCGGCGTACGCATGAGGGTTTTCGAGTGAATAACGCACCCCAGCCTGCGCGGCAAGGTGAATCACTCGCTCAAACTTCTCTTGTTCGAAAAGCTGCGCCATGGCATCACGATCAGCGATATCTAGTTGGATAAAACGAAACAGCGGGTGCTCAATACGCGCCAGTCTGGCATGTTTTAGATTAACATCGTAATAGTCGTTAATGTTATCAATGCCAATCACCTGATGGCCTTGTTCAGTTAATTTTTTTACGGTGGCGCTACCAATAAAGCCAGCGGCACCAGTGACTAGATATTTCATGTTTAAGTCTCGAAAATAATCGTGGAGTTAGGTTCTAGGTCCTAGGGTTTTGCTTTTCCCTAGGATCTAGAACCTGCTTTTTCCTAGGCCCTTTTTTACCTAATCACTACCAAACAAATCACGGGTGTAGACCTTATCCACTACATCCGCTAGCTCTTCCACCATACGGTTAGAGACAATCACATCCGCGGTTTGTTTAAACTCGTTTAAATCTTTAATCACCCGTGAATGGAAAAACTCCGGCTCATCGAGTACCGGCTCATAAACCACCACGTCAATACCCTTGGCTTTAATCCGTTTCATAATGCCTTGAATGCTCGATGCACGGAAGTTATCTGAACCCGCTTTCATGATCAAACGGTAAATACCCACCACTTTTGGCTGGCGCTTGATGATTGAATCAGCCACAAAATCTTTACGGGTACGGTTCGCCTCGACAATCGCGCCAATGATGTTATTGGGCACACTGCTGTAGTTAGCGAGTAACTGCTTGGTATCTTTCGGTAAACAATAACCACCATAGCCGAATGACGGGTTATTATAGTGGCTGCCAATACGAGGGTCTAAGCCGACACCTTCGATGATCTGACGCGCATCTAAACCATTGGCCTCAGCATAAGAATCTAATTCATTAAAATAAGCCACACGCATGGCTAAATAAGTATTCGAAAACAGCTTCACCGCTTCTGCTTCGGTAGAATCGGTAAACAGTACAGCAACGTCTTTCTTTTCAACCCCTTCAAGCAACAAATTAGCAAATACTTTTGCCCTTTCGCTCCGCTCACCGACAATAATTCGTGATGGGTGCAGGTTATCGTACAGCGCTTTGCCTTCACGCAAAAATTCAGGGGAGAAGAGGATATTATCGCAATTGAGCTCTTGTTTAATCCGTGCTGTGTAGCCCACGGGTACGGTCGATTTTATCACCATCACCGCCTGTGGATTAATCGCCATCACATCGCGGATCACCGCCTCAACTGAGCTGGTATTAAAATAATTAGTTTGCGGGTCGTAATCGGTAGGCGTGGCGATAATCACAAACTCGGCATCTTGATAGGCTTGTTGCTTATCTAAGGTAGCAACAAAATTAAGCGGCTTATGAGCGAGAAAGTGTTCAATTTCTGCATCGACAATTGGCGATTGCTTTTGATTTAACATGGTGACTTTATGTTCAACGATATCAACCGCCACCACTTGATGATGCAGGGCTAATAACGTGGCATTGGAAAGGCCAACATAGCCAGTACCTGCTACTGCAATTTTCATTGTTTGTTCCTGGTTTGAATATATAAAAGGTTATAGTGTCTAGAGAAAACCCACTCCGTCAGACTTTGTCTGCCACCCCTCCCTAGAGGGGAATTTGATTTAGCGTTAATTGACTAATTTTGCGATTAATTCATCGCTGACTTTGGCTCACTGATCCGTGATAACCACAGCGTTAACTAACACTACGTATGGATTCCCGCCTACGCGGGAATGACGGTGGGTGGTGCCGAAAATATACCGGAGATATAAACTTTACGGGGCAGAAACCATGGTGGTTTTCATTCCCCTCTTGAGGGTTGCCCGCAGGGCGGGGGGATGCAAACGAATTAGAGACTATAAGGTTTAAAGCTCTAAGATACCCACTCACGTTCGTCCTCCTCGCGCAGGCGTATTGTGCAACAAACGCCATCTCTAAGGTACGGGTTATCGCCCCATACCGAATAGAACTGTTTTGACTGTCAATAAAAGGATCTTAATTTCCATTTTCCAGTTTTGATGCTTTATGTAGTAAATATCGTATTTATGCTTCCACATCGCATCTTCAAGTGAAGCACCATAAGGATATTTAACCTGAGCCAAGCCTGTCACTCCTGGTTTAACAGCATGACGAAAACGGTAATAAGGGATGGCTTTTTCAAGATCGGCAATGAAAACTTCACGCTCTGGTCTTGGGCCAACCATAGACATCTCGCCTTTTAACACATTGATTAATTGTGGTAACTCATCAATCCGAGTTTTTCGAATAAATTTGCCCACTCTTGTTACCCGTGCATCGTTTTGTGTTGCCCATTGCGCCCCGTTTTTCTCCGCATCATTGCGCATAGATCGGAACTTAATCACTTCAAATTCGCGGTTATATTGCCCCGTTCTCTTCTGTTTGAAGAACACTGGGCCTGGCGATTCAAGTTTAATGAGTAGCGCAGTGATCAAACCCACGGGTATAGCCACCAAGGATAATGCAAACACAAAGAGTAAATCGATAAACCGCTTCTCCCAACCGTTTTTACGGTTAGTCAAAATAGAGAACGCCTTTTGATGTAAAAAATACCCACTATGCAGCAGTTCAAGTTCGGTAAAACCGAGCTTGCGGTCACAAAAGCTCACCAAAGGCTCAACCCAGCCGCCAAGCTCGGTTGCGGCAATCAAAAAGCTTTGTTGCTCTGGTTGCAATTCAGAGCTTTTAAAGTGGCATAAGGTTTTGTGTTTAAAATCACGAAGAGAGTAATCATTAATAATCATATGCAATGATGGATGACGTGCCGATAAATGCTCTATCTTGGCTACATCACTATCAGGACAATAGACATAAACAATATCTTGAGGCATGGCTTGATCTGTTAATAAAGGTCCATCCAAAGCAGCACCAGCCGTCTCAGGTTGAACATAATATTCGGTAGCCTGATACTTATGTATCAATGTAGGTACGTTTTTGTTCATGACGTTGTTTCTATAG
>NZ_WXWK01000048.1:0-9384 GCF_009904835.1 Vibrio sp. V33_P6A3T137
CCATGCCGAACTCAGAAGTGAAACGAAACAGCGTCGATGGTAGTGTGGGGTCTCCCCATGTGAGAGTAGAACATCGCCAGGCTTTAATTTTGCCGCTTAATAAGCGGCCGACCATGAGCAAATATTATTTACTTGTGGATTAAAAATTTTGGAGAGATGGCTGAGTGGTTGAAAGCACCGGTCTTGAAAACCGGCGATGGTTAATAGCTATCCTAGGGTTCAAATCCCTATCTCTCCGCCACTATTTAAAAAGCCGCTAATTTATTAGCGGCTTTTTTGCGTTATGCACCTGATTAAATCTCAATAAAAAAGATCGAATGTTTCGATCTTTTTTATTTTTTATATTATTGGCCTTTTTTATATTGGCCTAGTGGCGTGCGGCGACTTTGTTTATTAACGTCTGTTTTTCACTTTCAGATAAGAAGGCAAGTGTTACACCATTCTTCTGTGCCTGATAAATCTGTTCGTCACTAAGGCCCGCTTTAGGCGCAGCGATCAGATATTCGTGAGGAAGTTCTATACCTTCTACAGCAGGGTCATCTGTGTTAAGGCAAGCCAAGATACCGTGATTTAAAAAGAGTTTAATTGGGTGTTTCTCTAAGCTTTCAACCGTACTGGTTTGAATATTAGATGTTAGACAAGATTCAATACCGATATGATGCTTTGCCAGATAATCCATCAGCTTGGAATCGTTAATCGCTTTGACGCCATGGCCAATACGTGTAGCCCCTAATTCTTTAATCGCCTGCCACATACTTTCAGGACCAGCGGCTTCTCCAGCGTGTACTGTGACATGTAACCCTGCATCTTTAACTTGTTTAAAATGTTGGACAAAGCGCTCTCCAGGTTGTCCTAATTCATCACCAGCAAGATCGACTGCGACAATATGATCTTTTTGGCTAAGAATCGCCTCTAATTCTTTCTGGCATGCATCGGTTCCGAAAGTTCGGCTCATAATACCAATCAGATTAGCTTGAATCCCGAAGTCGCGAACCCCAGCTTGTACACCATCCACGACGGCTTCAACGACACCAGCAATAGGGAGATTATGTTTCATGGCCATGTAGTAAGGTGAAAATCGTAATTCGGTATAATCAATCTGAGCACGTAAAGCATCTTCTACATTCTCATAGGCGACTCTACGGCATGCCTCTAAATCACCTAGTACCGCAACTCCCCAGTCCAATTTAGATAGGAAAGCGACTAACGAAGGCTCTGCTTCAACGATTTGTACATAAGGTGTTAAGCCTTCTACCGTATTGGCAGGCAGTGCGACATTAAACTTACGACCTAGGTCGAGAATGGTTTGAGTGCGTATGTTGCCATCTAAATGGCGATGTAAATCGGTAAGAGGGAAGTTTTTGGTTATCATGGCATTTTTCCAAGTCATATTGTCAATCAAGTATAAAAACCAAACGCATGTCTGTCAGTAAGACGAGCTTGGGAATCTGCACAATTCATCTTTATTTTGTTATTGTTTACTGAAAGTGTTGATAGCTTACGAGTAAAGCTCTTTTAATTTACGCGTTAAGGTGTTGCGTCCCCAGCCTAATACTTTAGCTGCCTCTTGTTTATGGCCGTGAGTATGATCGAGCGCTACCTCTAATAGGATACGTTCAAATTCTGGTTGAGCATGGGTTAAAAGATCGGTTTCACCAGCCGCTAATGCAGATCTTGCCCAGACCTCAAGCTGAGCTTGCCAATGTATATCCGTTGTTGTTTCTACTGCTTTACGTTGTTGGAGTAGCTCTGGCGGAAAGTCGCTTGGCAAAACTTCACTGCCGCTGGCCATTACTGTTAGCCATCGGCACATATTTTCTAGTTGCCTTACATTACCTGGCCAATCCAAGCGATTAAGAATTTCAACACTCTTAGGATGCAATGTTTTCATTTCTACACTGAGCTCTTTTGCTGCTAATGCTAAAAAATGTTTAGTCAGTTTTTCAATATCTTGTCGCCGCTCACGTAAAGCCGGAATGTGAATTCGGATCACATTAAGGCGATGAAATAAGTCTTCACGAAATTTTCCTTGTTGAACTAATTTTTCTAAGTGTTGATGGGTTGCAGCCACAATGCGAACATCAACTTTTAAAGCTAGGTGCCCACCAACGCGATAAAATTGTCCGTCAGAAAGTACTCGCAATAATCGTGTTTGTATATCAAGTGGCATATCACCAATTTCGTCAAGGAAGAGAGTTCCCCCGTTGGCCTGTTCAAAGCGCCCTTGACGAACACTATTTGCTCCAGTGAAAGCCCCTTTTTCGTGTCCAAACAGTTCGGATTCAATTAAGTCCTTCGGAATGGCAGCCATATTAAGGGCGATAAATGGTTTTTGTGCTCTAGGACTATGACGATGTAAAGCATGAGCGACCAATTCTTTACCTGTTCCTGACTCTCCATTAATCAGTACCGAGATGGAGGAACGGGAAAGTCGGCCAATCGCTCGAAACACCTCTTGCATCGCCGGTGCTTCGCCAATAATTTCAGGTGATCTATAGGTTGAGATTGTGTGCTGTACTTGAGTCGTGCGCTGCTCTTGTCCGTGTGCCATCGCTCGTTCGACTAAGGTAACGGCTTCATCGACGTCAAAAGGTTTGGCGAGATATTCAAAAGCGCCTTTCTGATACGCATTCACGGCTGCATCTAAATCAGAATGAGCCGTCATAATAATGATCGGTAATTCAGGCGTACGAGAATGGACTTGGTTAAGTAGCTCAATACCATCCATGCCAGGCATTCGAATATCAGAGATCAGTGCATCTGGTGTCTCTCTTTCTAACGCCATTAGGACACTTTCTGCATCAGAAAAGGTTTCACATTTTATATTGGCTGCGGCTAAGGTTTTTTCGAGAACCCAGCGGATTGAGCTATCATCATCAACCACCCAGACGTATCCTTTGCTCATGTTTGTTCTCCTTTTTATTCGACCGGATCCTGGTCAGGTTAAATGGGTAAATAAATGGTAAATGCGGTACGCCCTGGCCAGCTTTCAACGTCAATTTTTCCATTGTGTTGATCAATGAGGTTTTGTGAGATGGACAGTCCTAGTCCTGTTCCTCCTTCTCGGCCACTCACCATGGGATAAAATAAGGTATCTTGCAGCTCAAGAGGGATGCCAGGGCCATTGTCGATGATTTCAATTTTAGCGGCCAATTTATGACGATGACCGTGAATATTGGCTTGATGCACGGTTCTGGTACGCAGCGTAATCATTCCATAAGGTTGGTGAGCGAGGATTTGCGCAGCGTTACTAACAATATTTAATAGTGCTTGTTCAATTTGATCGGTATCCATCAATAGCTCAGGTAGACTCGGATCATAATCTCTTTCAATGGTGATTGAGTGGGTTGTTTCCAATTCAATCAATTGCCTTACTTTTTCTAGAATAACATGTAAATTCTCATGCGTTTTTTTTCCAGGTTTTTGGGGGCCAAGTAGCCTGTCGACTAGCGTTCTTAAACGATCGGCTTGTTCAATAATGATTTGCGTATATTCAGTTAATTCACGATTAGGAAGCATTCTCTCGAGTAGTTGCGCTGCGCCGCGTAATCCTCCTAACGGATTTTTAATTTCATGGGCCAAACTTCGCACCAATAACTTTGCTGCTTGTTGCTGAGCATGTTGGTTGAGTTCTTGTGTTAAACGTCGCTGTTGACCAATCTTCCTCATTTCAACCAATAGCATGAGCTCTTTTTGCCATGAAAAAGGGCTTACCGTGACTTCTAGCATCAGTGGTTTGCCATCCACTACAAACGTGACGTCACTGTCGGTAATACTTTGTCCGCTTTGTAATGGTTGAGTTAATAAAGCGAGATCAAGCGAGGCATGTTGTACGAGTGCAGACAATGATTGATGAAGAATACGTTTAGCACTTTGCGAGAAGAGTTGCTCCGCCGCAGGGTTAGCATAACGAACAGATAAGTTCTCATCGAGTAACAACGTTGCGGTGACGAGATTATTTAATATCGCTTCACTTCGGTCTAGATTCACAGCGGCATCCTATTACCTATTGATACATTGCACCAGTTTGGTGCGGTCGATAGTTCAGTATGGCGCAACGGAATAAAAAGCAAAAGATTAAATAAGAGCGAGAGTCTTCATTTCTCATGGCTGTCAGTTATCGCGGCATTGGCTGACGAGGTGTTGTCACCCTTTTGCATTGATAAAGCATGAGATATCAGCTTGCTATGGTTTGTTCACTCAGTATGAGATCATACAATGACCGATTAATGCCGCGCAGCTCGATGTAAATAAACCGTTACTGACTTAGTTGATGCAATAACCTTGCCGTTTTCAATTGCTTGAATCATCAAACGATGTTCACCTCGATCGATATTTTTTAACTCCCAATAATTTTGCGTATTAGGCGCACCATAGGCTTGGTTATTAAGCATCAGTTGTAGGTGCTGATGGGTTGTCAAAGGGCGACTTAACTCAACGACAACTTTAATTCGTCCTTGGTTATCACGAATCGTTTGTTGATCAAGTGGCGAGATTATCTGTAGTGCTAAGGCTGGCAACTCGGAGCGGCTAGGTTGAGAGGTTTTACTTGGTAGGGGTTCATCGATTGGTATTGCTTCACTAAATTGAGGCTCGGGAGCAAGATGATCGTCGACTGATAAGGTAATTAATTGAGCATGTGGGCTCTGAGCAAAATCACTAAAATGAACTATCCCGTGTTCATCTTCCCAAACGTACACCGTTTGTGCATGACAGGTGATTGGCAACAGCACGCTGTAGATCAGTAAACACACGATAAATATCGGATTCATTTTTTACCTCATATTTTACGGCTTATTTGCTCAGAAATGGTGCAATGGAGCTAGTGAGCACCGAATTAGGTATTAGGTTTGACGGTTATGCTCCTGTTTGGTTAGACGATGACGATGTTAAAGTGAATGGAAAGAAAGCCAAATAAACAAAAGGCCCACCTGCGAGGCGAGCCTAGAATTACGTTGCAAAATAAGCTGAGATTTACATTAGGTGCTGATTACACCGAATAATAAAGTTCAAACTCAAGTGGATGAACGGCCATATTGACACGCTCAACATCTTTTGATTTCAGAGCAATATAAGAGTTAATGAAATCATCAGAGAACACGCCACCTACGGTCAGGAACTCACGATCTTCGTCAAGTGCTTTTAGCGCGACTTCTAAAGATTCGGCGACTTTTGGAATCTCAGCTGCTTCTTCTGCTGGTAAGTCGTACAAATCTTTATCCATTGCTTCACCAGGATGGATTTTATTTTTGATACCATCAAGGCCTGCCATTAGTAGTGCAGCGAACGCAAGGTATGGGTTTGCTGCTGGGTCTGGGAAGCGAGCTTCGATACGACGCGCTTTCGGGCTTGGCACGACAGGGATACGGATCGATGCAGAGCGGTTACGCGCTGAATAAGCAAGCATAACTGGTGCTTCAAACCCTGGAACAAGACGTTTGTACGAGTTAGTTGATGGGTTAGCGAAAGCGTTAATAGCACGGGCGTGTTTGATAATACCGCCAATATAATACAGGGCAAGATCAGAGAGACCGCCGTATTTGTCACCCGCAAATAAATTGACGCCATCTTTTGCTAGTGATTGGTGTACGTGCATACCTGACCCATTATCACCAACGAGAGGTTTAGGCATAAAGGTCGCGGTTTTGCCAAACGCATGAGCAACGTTATGTACAACGTATTTGTAAATTTGGATCTCGTCTGCTTTTGTGGTCAACGTGTTAAATCGAGTCGCGATTTCGTTTTGACCTGCGGTGGCCACTTCATGGTGATGTGCTTCAACGACTAAGCCCATTTCTTCCATGATCAAGCACATCGCAGAGCGGATGTTTTGTGATGAATCGACTGGAGCAACAGGGAAGTAACCGCCTTTTACGCCTGGACGGTGACCTTTGTTACCACCTTCAATTTCTGCACCTGTATTCCAAGCGGCTTCGATATCGTCAATCTTGAATGACGCACCAGACATGTTGTTGGTATATTTTACGTCATCAAAGAGGAAAAATTCTGGCTCTGGGCCGACAAGAACGGTATCTGCGATACCGGTTGAACGCATATAATCTTCGGCACGCTTAGCAATAGAGCGTGGGTCACGGTCGTAGCCTTGCATCGTGGCTGGTTCAAGAATGTCACAACGAATATTGAGAGTGACATCATCGGTAAATGGGTCAAGCACGGCACTGGATGCGTCAGGCATCATCACCATGTCAGATTCATTGATTCCTTTCCAGCCAGCAACTGATGAACCATCGAACATCTTACCTTCTTCGAAGAAGTCTGCGTCGATTTGGTGAGCAGGAATAGAGATATGTTGCTCTTTACCTTTTGTATCGGTAAAGCGTAAGTCAACAAACTTAACTTCGTTTTCTTGGATCAGCGATAGTACGTTTTCTACTGACATCTTGGATAACCTCCAGTGTTAAATAAAGCGGTTTGGGCTCGAATCAAAATGAAATCAGCACAGATTAATGTTTTTTCATCAAGCTTAATCAGTACTGTATTTATCTAAGCGATAATCGTGCCAGTTTTTATTGTCCATAAAATCAATTGCTTGTGTTTTGATGGGTGAGTTTGGTGCGTATTGTTGCACCAAAAAGATCACGTATTGCACTTTTGTGGTGCAATACGGTAGCGTTGCTCACTACGGCTAACAAAGCTTGTTCATTCAGCCGATTATTCATGGCTTTGTCAATCTTCATTTCTGTGTGGGGATCGGGTTTGAATTAAGCGGGAACGACGACTAGGATGTAATGGGACAATATTGAGCGTGATAGATCACATTTTTCTAGGTTTTTCGCCAAAATCTGGTACATTATTGACCATTTTTTTAACGAAAATTTTGGCTACGTTTGTGCACTCCCGTAGAAACGAGCTATCTGTGTAAAATAAGTGAAGCAAAACTCCATGGCTACTCCACAAATTGAAAAACTAAGAAACATCGCGATCATCGCGCACGTTGACCACGGCAAAACGACCTTGGTGGATAAACTACTCCAGCAGTCGGGTACCTTAGAGTCTCGCGGTGACGCTGAAGAGCGAGTCATGGACTCGAACGATATTGAAAAAGAACGTGGTATTACGATTCTTGCCAAAAATACCGCGATCAATTGGCACGATTACCGTATTAACATCGTAGACACCCCTGGACACGCTGACTTCGGTGGTGAAGTTGAGCGTATTATGTCTATGGTTGATTGTGTTTGCTTGATTGTCGATGCTGTTGATGGTCCTATGCCACAAACACGCTTTGTGACTCAAAAAGCTTTTGCTCATGGCTTAAAGCCGATTGTCGTTATCAATAAAATTGACCGTCCAGGTGCTCGCCCTGACTGGGTAATGGATCAAGTGTTTGACTTGTTTGATAATCTAGGTGCAAGTGATGAACAGTTGGATTTCCAAGTGGTTTATGCTTCAGCACTGAACGGTTGGGCGACCTTAGAAGAAGGTGTTATTGGTGAAAACATGGAACCATTGTTCCAAGCCATCGTCGATAATGTGGAGCCTCCACAAGTGGATCTTTCTGGTCCATTACAGATGCAAATTTCACAACTTGATTATAGCTCGTACGTTGGCGTTATCGGTGTGGGCCGTGTGACTCGTGGTAGCGTAAAGGCTAACCAACAAGTAACGGTTATTTCTGCTGATGGTAAAAAACGCAACGGTAAAGTCGGTACTGTACTCGGATACCTTGGTTTACAACGTACGGAAACCGAACTGGCCACTGCTGGTGATATCGTCGCAGTTACTGGATTGGGTGAGCTGAAGATATCGGATACGATTTGTGATGTTAATGCCGTTGAAGCATTACCACCATTGAGCGTTGATGAGCCTACAGTGACCATGACTTTCCAAGTCAATACTTCTCCTTTTGCCGGTAAAGAAGGTAAGTTCGTTACTTCACGTAATATTCTTGAGCGTCTTGAGAAAGAGTTAGTGCATAACGTGGCACTTCGTGTAGAGCAAACCGAAGATCCCGATAAATTCCGTGTTTCTGGTCGTGGTGAATTACACCTCTCTATCTTGATCGAAAACATGCGTCGCGAAGGCTTTGAATTAGCGGTTTCACGCCCAGAAGTTATTCTTAAAGAAGAAAATGGCCAGTTAATGGAACCGTTTGAGACCGTGACTATCGACGTGATGGAAGAGCATCAAGGCGGGATCATGGAGAAAATTGGTCTACGTAAAGGCGAGATGAAAGATATGTCGCCAGACGGTAAAGGCCGAGTTCGTTTAGACTTTGTGATGCCTTCTCGTGGACTGATTGGTTTCCAAACTGAGTTTATGACATTAACTTCAGGTTCAGGTTTGCTTTATCATACGTTTGATCATTATGGCCCTCACAAAGGTGGTGATATTGGTCAGCGAGTCAATGGCGTGCTGATTTCTAATGCAACGGGTAAGGCATTAACTTACGCATTGTTTAACTTGCAAGAGCGTGGTCGCTTATTTACTGAGCATGCTGACGAAGTCTACGAAGGTCAAGTGATTGGTATTCATAATCGTTCTAACGATCTCACCGTAAACTGTCTAAAAGGCAAGCAGCTGACTAACGTACGTGCTTCTGGTACGGATGAAGCTCAGGTGCTAACCCCTGCGATTAAATTTACTCTTGAGCAAGCACTTGAGTTCATTGATGATGATGAATTGGTTGAAGTGACGCCAAAGAGCATTCGTATTCGTAAGAAACACCTAACCGAAAACGAGCGTAAACGTGCTTCTCGTGGCTAATTAATGGTCATGATGGCAGTGAAAACCCTTATCCTGTAAAGGCTAAGGGTTTTTTTATATCGCGAGTTGGCTTGGTGTGAGAGTGATGTCTAATCAAGGGGGATGAAGCGTTGGATGATGCGTTTAAGGATATCCTGACATAAGATGTTGTGCTGGTGGAGAAGCAATAGCGTCAATTTTTCAGTACACTAGCATAGTGGACAGCACAACGTAGGAGTGAGATTTTGGCCCTAGAGATGTTATTTAAGCAAAGCGTGCGGTTTGTACGTTATTTATTCAACCGAATGAATCATGACCGAATCAATATTAATGCTGGTTACTTAGCTTATATTACCCTGCTGTCGCTTGTACCGATGTTAACGGTGTTGTTATCCATTCTTTCTTC
Organism: Vibrio sp. V33_P6A3T137; assembly: GCF_009904835.1. Lineage (NCBI taxonomy): Bacteria > Pseudomonadati > Pseudomonadota > Gammaproteobacteria > Vibrionales > Vibrionaceae > Vibrio > Vibrio sp. V33_P6A3T137. The sequence goes on from NZ_WXWK01000048.1 coordinate 9,113, forward strand.
TTTCGCGATTTTCGATAATGTAGGGGAAATTATCCAAGAGTTTGTCATCACTCACTTTGTTCCTGCGGCCGGCGATGCGGTGAGTAACGCTTTACTGCAGTTTGTTGCTAATACGGGAAAAATGACTGCTGTTGGTGGGGCTTTCTTATTTATCGCCGCGTTAATGCTGATCTCAAATATCGATAAAAATATGAATTTTATATGGCGAGTACGCAATAAGCGGCGAGTCGTCTTTTCATTTTCTATGTATTGGATGATTTTGACCTTGGGGC
>NZ_WXWK01000061.1:0-8841 GCF_009904835.1 Vibrio sp. V33_P6A3T137
ACATGGAGAGGGTTTCGTTGTTGTATCACCGTTCACTGCCGCACAGGCAGCTTAGAAATGCAAGGATGCACGTAAAATTAAGAAGTCAAGGTTCACTGCCGCACAGGCAGCTTAGAAAGCTGGCAACGCTGCCACCGGGGAGTGTGTAATGTTCACTGCCGCACAGGCAGCTTAGAAAAGCACAGAAGCGCAAATTAAAGTTGAAGTGTGGTTCACTGCCGCACAGGCAGCTTAGAAAATATCGCCATACATCATAAGTATGCCTTTGATGTTCACTGCCGCACAGGCAGCTTAGAAAAGCAAGAACAACGCTTGCCATTCCAGAGTTTGGTTCACTGCCGCACAGGCAGCTTAGAAAGTGTAGCGGTGACTTTGAAGAAAGATTGATTAGTTCACTGCCGCACAGGCAGCTTAGAAAAACAACTTTGACTTTAAACCTTCAACCAATCCGTTCACTGCCGCACAGGCAGCTTAGAAAATTCTCGATTTGCCGTTCGTTAGCTCTCTGACGTTCACTGCCGCACAGGCAGCTTAGAAATCAATCAGCGGTCGATACAATGTTTTCAGAGTGTTCACTGCCGCACAGGCAGCTTAGAAAGTTAGAAGTAATCACACCGCCTAACGTAAACGGTTCACTGCCGCACAGGCAGCTTAGAAACTCCTTATCAGTAAATGCCGCCAGATTGGCAGGTTCACTGCCGCACAGGCAGCTTCATTGTCACTGTAAAAGTCATAATTATTTATTTTTTGATATGCAATAGGTTATTGATAAGTGTCGATTCTTTATTGCATTAATCAATGTTACGTTCGGTATAAGCTTGGCTAAAGGGTATAAATCCTCACCTTTGGTTTTTTATTCAGCAGAATGGAACTGTGGAATGCGAAGACAGAACAACACAATTGATCTGCAAAGATTGAAAGAAGAACTCGATGATTTAAATAATAAGATTAACGATAAATGGGAAAGCTATTCATGCACCTTAGTTACGCCTATGTACGGTGGGGGTGTTAAAGCGGGCGAAGTCGATAACGACATGCCGATTCGCGCCAGTGCTATTCGTGGGCAATTACGTTTTTGGTGGCGTATTGCTTGTGGGGTGAAAGACCCTGAGGTCATGCGAGAAAATGAAGAAGCCATGTGGGGGGGGATTAGCGATAAGGCTAAAGCGAGCCAAGTTCAAGTTCGAGTGAAATGTAAAAATGTAAAAATGTAAGTATGAGCTACTTGGTTAGCTCGAAAAAGCTGGCTGCTTCGGGTGTTAAATACGTGCTTGGTGTTGCGGATGAAGCTAATTGTTTACCTAGTGGTTATAACTTTGTCCTTGAGATTCACTACAAAGACGACATTACCTCTGATCAGATAAAGCAAGTTAAAGAGTCCTTACGTTGGTGGTCATCGTTTGGTGGTGTGGGTGCAAAAACTCGGCGTGGATTTGGTGCTGTGGTTGTTGACTCGATTAAAACCATTGATGCAACTGAGGTTGAGACCATTGGTGGGAAAATAGCGTTGACAAAACAATCTTCAGACTCTGCTGAGGACATATGGAAAAAAGCGACAGAGTTACTTTATAAATTTCGGCAAGGCAAGGAACTTGGTCGGAATGAAGGACAAGGAAATCGCCCAGGACGTAGTCGCTGGCCAGAACCAGATCAACTACGTCGTATGTCCAATAAGCATAAAGCTAATCACGAACCTGAGCATAAAGCTGGAAATGTATTCCCGAGAGCCGCTTTTGGCCTGCCAATCATTTTTGATTTTAATGATCGAAGTAGAACCGAACCTATCACTATGAGCCTCTTGCCAAAAGACGCGCAGCGTATGGCAAGCCCATTAATTATTCGTCCTTACAAAAATGGTGCTCAATGGCGAGCTGCTGCTTTATTGCTACCGACTTGGCAAACCGCTTTGCATGAACCATTAGAATTAAGCCCTGCTCCGAAGAATGGCACTCCAAACCATTGGCCTACCTGTGAAAACGAACGAACTAGGCTGGCAGAAATTATCAAACCGATGGTAGGTAAAGATGGCCAGTTAAGAGCTGACGATCCACTCTCGGCATTTTTAGACTTTTTTGAGAAGGGACAATAACAATGGAGTATGTAGTCGCGATTAGTATTGGCCCTGTTCAAAGTTTGATCGAAGCGGGAAGGCGTGCACAAGATCTCTGGTGTGGATCATGGTTATTGTCGGAAGTGGCGCGTGCAGTAGCACTTAAGCTGCATCAAACACAAAATGGCTGTTTGATATTTCCTAACCCAGAACACCCAGAGGCAGAACTACAGCCTCAATCATCATCTGATGAGCCGAGAGCCAACATTGCTAACGTTATTCGAGCCGTGATTTCTGCAGATAGCAAAGAGGAACTTCAGAATAAGTTAGAAAAAGCCAAGGGCGCTGCATTTGATCGATTAGTCGGTATTTTTGCTGAAGTATTAACGAAAAATGAGCTGCAAAATGCAGGGATTGACCGCGAGCGCTGGCAACAGCAGCAAAATGATGTGCTAGAAATCTTTTCGGCGTGGGTCTCACTCGATAATCACCCATATAATGATAATGCAGCCTCAATACGTCTTGGTCAGTTACTGCACGCCCGAAAGTTGTCACGTAATTTTGAGCCTATGAAAGACTGCATGGCAGCGTTACACAAATCCACGCTGGATGGTGCTAATAATACGGTCACCCACAAACTCACCGCGCGGGATGCTGCAAAAAAACTGCACATTAACGATCAAGAATTACAGCAGAAAAGACGGTTTTTGGGCCTAACCAATGAAGAAGAGTTAGATGCTTTAGGCGTGGTAAAACGCCGAGCGGGTAATTTGGAGCAATTTACCCCCTTTAGCCGTATTGTGGCGCATGGTTGGCTTAATAGTTTAAGTGATGAACAGCGAGCTGGACTAAAAGTTGCGTATCAGCCGCTTTTGGACTCAGGGCATGTTACGCAAGTTAAAGGCAATGATGGCATATATGCAGACTTTCCCTTTGATGGCGAATACCTCTTTTTAAGCCGTTTAGCGCAAGCCGATATTGATCACGATCTTAAAGACAAGCTACTAAAACAGCTCGCAGCCACTAAATCCTCGCCACTACCTTACGGCGTTTTGCTTAAAGCCGATGGCGACCGTATGGGTGAATTATTGGCTCAAGCCAAGACTCATGATGATTCAAAAGCGATTTCTAAAGCCCTGCATGAATTTGCGACCAGTGTGCGCAAAACGCTACAAGATCACGGCGGGCATGCCATTTATGCCGGCGGCGATGATATATTGGCGTTTGTGCCGTTGGATCAGTCATTCGCCTGTGCAAAAGTGCTAGCTAGCTCTTTTGCTGAAAAGATGTCGGCAATTGCCAAAGAGCTGGGTATTGATCAGCAAAATTGCCCAACGTTATCGGTCGGTTTAGCCATTGGTCATTTTGTCCAACCTATGCGCCAACTGCGTGCTCGGGCTATCGCGGCAGAAAAACACGCCAAAGGTAATAAAGAACTCAAGCCCCGTAATGCACTTGCCGTACATCTAGGCATTCGTTCAGGCCATGAGATCACCTGGCGTTGCCGCTGGGATGATGATGAGACATTAAAAGCGCTAACCGATTTCACTCACGCTTTTGCACAGGGTTGGATGCCAACTCGCATCATGCAAGAGGTACGAGAAATGGCAGTTCATTTGAAATGGACAACTGGGCAAGAAGAGTTAGCAGGCATTCGAGCAAGTGAGCTAGAGCGAATGTTAGCGCGAGCGAATTTTAACGTAAGTGTTGAAGAATCAGGGAAGACACCTGAACAAATTAAAGAGTCAAAGAAGGCTGCTCTGAAGAAGCTCAAATCGCAACTTCGCGCCCAAGCATCAGGTTACTCACTAGAGCAACTCGCCAATCTACTTATCTTAGCGCGCTGGCTGAGTGCTAAAACCACCGCAGATATTGGAGGCGCTGAATAATCATGCAGTATTACCTTATTCAACCTAAAGACCCTTTGGTTATTCGTTCAGGCAGGCCGTTTGAAGAAATCTCTGATGCACAAGCGGCCCGTTTTCCACCACCATCCACGGTTGCTGGGGCGTTGCGTAATATCCATGCCCGCAGCAACGGAAAAGCCTTGAATAACGAGCTGTTAGAGCGTGCCGTCAAAGGTCCGCTTGCGGTTAAACGTCCTATCAATGGCGACGCCCCAAGCGAAGAACATATCTTGGTGCCTAAGCCTGCTGATGTGCAGTATTTTTATGACCAACAGACTCAACTCACCCATTTAGTGCGTTCTAAACCTATGGCGTTTGCTGAAGGTGAAGGTTGCGATCTACCCAATGGCTTGCTGCCCTTGTTTGCTGAAAATGCACCTGATGGCAAGCCAGTTTCCGGCCCTAACTGGTGGTCGTTTAACGACTTGGCCGCATGGCGAAAAGGGCAGGCGGTCAGTTTTGAGCGAATCTGCCAAAACGGTTGGATGCCTGCCGAGCCGGATATTCGCACGCATATTGCTATTAATAATCACAGTCGCAATGTGGAATCGGGCAAGCTTTTTCAAACCACAGGGCTAAGCATGTGGCAGCAACGTGATGGTAATCAACCATTTCCGGACGCTTGCGTAAGCATTTTGGCTGGTATTGACGGCGACATAACCTTGCCATTGCTTAATTTGGGCGGCGAGCGGCGTTTAGCAGAGGTTGAGGCTTGCACTTTATGGCCCTCTTTACCCAGTGATTTGGCGCAATCAATAACAAAAGCTAAAGGGTTCACGTTGACCTTTTTAACGCCAGTGTTATTTAACCATGGTTGGTTACCAAGCTGGTTGAATGATGAGCTCATTGGCACTCCACCATGCTGTCAAAGCCTAACCGTCAAGTTACGCGCCGCCGCATTAGAGCGTTGGATCCCGCAATCAGGTTGGGATTTAGTCAATAACATGCCACGTGCGGCGCAAAAAATGATCCCCGCGGGGGCCACTTATTGGTTTGAAATTGAAGGCGATGCAACGGATGAAGATATTCGTTCGCTCTGGTTAGCGCACTTTTGTGATGATCCACAAAACAACCTTAACGGCTTTGGTTTGGCGCTGCCTGCTGCCTATCAATTTACTATTTAACGCTATTTTTAAAGGACTATGTTATGTCGTTTCATATTTATCACTTATTCAGTCAAACCATTTTGCATTGTGGCTCAGGCCAATCGGTTGGCATTGTCGATCAACCGATTGCCCGCGAGCGAGCTTCTAATTTGCCGATTGTCCCCGGCTCAACGGTTCGTGGCGTGCTAAAAGCCTTCATTAGTCAAACGGAACAAAAAGAAGTTAAACCAACGCTTAGTCAGTCACTATTTGGTTATGACAAACAAGACGGTGAGCCCAGTTTTGCGGGGGCATTGTCGATAACCGATGCTCATTTGTTGCTACTACCAGTGCGAACGGTTTATGGCATATTAGCTTATGCGACATGCCCATTTATTTTGCAGCGCTATAAAAAAGATCGAAAATTAGATTTAACGGTTCCAACACCTGCCAATGATCAAGCGTTATACCCTAAAGGTAATCCTAATCATCAAGATAACTTGATGGTGCTAGAAGATTTAGATCTCAAAGCTCAAGAGTGTGAACACACCCCACAATGGGCTGAATACATTGCTAAAACGCTTTATGCAAAAGACAGCTCCGACTATAGCGACATCAGCAAGCGCATCATAGTCTTGCCTGATACGGTTTTCTCCTTTCTGGCCGAAACCGCCACTGAAATTCGCACCCGTATTCGAATTAATCAAGAGACTGGCGTCGTTGATAATGGGGCATTATGGACTGAAGAAAGCTTACCCGCAGAAAGCGTTTTATGGGGCGTATACTCGGTAGATGCACCCCGTTTGAACGATAAAAATGGTGATAAACGGCTTATGTTTAACGACATTATCAATAACAAACCTGTGCTGCAAATGGGCGGTAACATGGGTACTGGCAATGGCTTAGTGCAGTTTATTGCTCAGTCGGCCAGAGGGGAGTAACACATGCAACCACGTAGTCAAATTGTGGCCACTGCTGCTTTTAAGCAGATCAATTCCCGTAAAAACAAAAGTATTGAAGAGAATAAAAAATACGCCACTTTGGTGCATAAATTGCCCGCCATGATTTTGCAAAATGGCTTAGCACAGGCAACAGGTTTTTTACTGGCAAAAAGCGAAGCGCATCATCAGGCATTATTAGCGGATTTACTAAACATCTTTCAAGCAACCAACTATCCACTAGATCCAAATAAAACCTTGCACAAGAACATTCTTGAATCGGACTTATACCAAATCATGCGCATGACTCGCGAAGCTCTAGATATAGCTGGCTGGTTACGCCGTTACGTGCAAGGCATCTTAAAAATAGGGCCAGATGGCAGCTCTTTAGAAGAGAATGAAAAAGATAAGGAAGGTCAATTATGATGATTCAGTTGGTGCGCAACGAGATAAAAGATGCTTTTAGCCAAAGTAAAAGTGTAAATCCGAGTCTCTTACTGCAAAAGGGCATGCCTGAAGTAGATGCAAATGAATCAGACAGTAAAGAAGGTAAATCAGATAATAAGAAGACAGGGCATTTAGAAGAAATCGTAAAACTGCCCGCTTCACCTGAATACAACAACACCTTTAACCGTTGGTTTGAGCTAACGAGTGATGCTAACCGTTTTAAGCAATCGGCCATGACGCTAGAAAACCGCTTATTAATAGGCTTAACGGGCAACGCTGCATTAGAAACCGGTTGCAGTTTAAGTCGTAACTACGGCATGCCGTATATTCCGGGTTCGAGTGTAAAAGGCGTGGTACGTGCTTGGGCGAGTGGCAAAACACTGTCAAACGTAGCTAAAGCAACGCTTGATGATTTGTTTGGCACATACGACAGCGAGCAACCGAACCGCGTTGCTGGCAGCGTCACCTTCCACGATGCGTGGTGGATCCCTGCAGAGGGGGCTAAACCCTTTGTGCTCGATGTAGTCACCACACACCATCAAGAGTATTACAACGGCAAGAAAGCGGAACCATCCGATAAAGACAGCCCGATCCCTAATCATTTACTCGCAGTGCAGGGCAGCTTTTTATTTGTGCTCGAAGGTGAGCCCGCAGCAATTGAGCTTTGCCAAACCCTATTGGAAAAAGCCTTAGCAGATAACGGCATAGGTGCTAAAACTGCCGCAGGTTATGGATATATGAAGATTGACCTAGCGTTAATGCAAAGGCTTTTGGGTGAATATGAAAAACGGTTATCGCCAGAAGAACGTGAGCAAAGGCAAGCTGAAGCTCAACGTCGAATTGAGCAGCAATTGGAAGCGGCTGTTAAGGCCGAGCAAGCCAAACCGCCAGTTAAAATTATTGCGGAATTAAGGACGGATTATCTTAAGCACCGTGATAATGCCGCATACCAACTTAAAGTTGAAAATTGGATTGATACAGCGATAGAAACTTGGACGACACAAGATAGAACGTTGCTAGCGGAATGTCTCAAACAGCTTGGGTATCAGCCAAGCAATAAGAAAAATCCAAATCATTTGATCCGGAAAACACGGCTACAGCAATTAAAGGGGAAATAACATGGCTCAAGACTGGCAACTTTCAGAATTACTTGAAAATTTACATGCAGACGTACAGCACAAACTAACCACAGTCAGAAAATCCTTTAAGCATTCAGTGGTAAAGGGCGATGGTGCCGAAAATGTATGGGTAGACTTGTTTAATCAATATTTACCCGAACGCTATCGTGCAAGTAGAGCTTTTGTGGTTGATAGTAAAAACCAATTTAGTGAACAAATTGATGTGGTGATTTACGACCGCCAGTATTCACCTTTTATATTTCATTATGCTGAGCAATTGATTATTCCTGTTGAAAGTGTTTATGCTGTTTTTGAAGTAAAGCAAACGATAAATACAGAGTATATCAAAGCGGCAAGACAAAAAGTGGCCAGTGTAAGGCGTTTATATGTAACAAGTTTACCCATTCCGCATGCAGGTGGTGTTCATCCTGCAAAGCCTCCGCTAGCTATTATTGGCGGGTTGTTAGCACTTGAAAATGATCTGAAAAAACCAGCAACACTGAACGGCCATTTAGAACAGCAAAAAAATGATGATGATTTACTAAATATTGGGTGTGCCGCTGATAGCTGCTTTTTCTTTTATGACAAAAATCTTGATAAAATGGAGATTAAGCCTCATTCAAAAGCAACGACTGCATTTTTGTTCGAATTGTTATCGCAGTTGCAAGAATGCGGTACTGTACCCATGATCGATATTCATGCTTATGGTAAATGGCTAACGCTTGGAATCACGGAGTAGCTATGGATTCATACATTGACATACATTTACGACCAGATGCGGAGATGAATGAAGCTGAATTGGGCAGTAAAGTGTTTACGAAGTTTCATAAAGCATTGGTTAAGTTAAATACCAATCAAATTGCGATGAGCTTTCCAGAAGCAAACCTAAAGCTCGGGCAGTTGTTTCGTGTGCATGGTTCGGTAAGCTTATTGAATGATCTACAAGGTTTATGCTGGTTAGGGCCTCTCGTCGGTTATTGCCAAATCAGTGAAGTGTTAAGCGTTCCTGAGCAAGTTCAATACCGGGTGATCTCAGCTAAGCGGCGCAATTTAAGCAGTGCAAAGCTGCGGCGTTTAATTGCGCGAGGGAGTATCAATAAAGAAGGTGAGCTGCGCTATAAAGAGAAGATGCTGAGCCAGAGCATTAACGCACCTTATCTTGATTTACAGAGTGGCTCTACAGGGCAAACGTATCGTAAATTCTTTGAGTTTGGTGAAATGCAGTCAATACCAACATCCGGAAAGTTTGATTCCTATGGGTTAAGTCAGTCAGCTACCGTTCCTTGGTTTTAACCC
>NZ_WXWK01000051.1:0-8749 GCF_009904835.1 Vibrio sp. V33_P6A3T137
TCGTGAGACAGTTCGGTCCCTATCTGCCGTGGGCGTTGGAGAATTGAAGGGGGCTGCTCCTAGTACGAGAGGACCGGAGTGGACGAACCTCTGGTGTTCGGGTTGTCACGCCAGTGGCATTGCCCGGTAGCTAAGTTCGGAATTGATAAGCGCTGAAAGCATCTAAGCGCGAAGCGAGCCCTGAGATGAGTTCTCCCTGGCACTATAAGTGTCCTAAAGGGTTGTTCGAGACTAGAACGTTGATAGGCAGGGTGTGTAAGCGCTGTGAGGCGTTGAGCTAACCTGTACTAATTGCCCGTGAGGCTTAACCATACAACACCCAAGGGGTTTTGGTGGACTCAAAGAAGTGCATTGAATGTGTAGAGAATGAAAAACAGCTTTCCGAATTAACCAAATTTGCTTGGCGACCATAGCGTTTTGGACCCACCTGATCCCATGCCGAACTCAGAAGTGAAACGAAACAGCGTCGATGGTAGTGTGGGGTCTCCCCATGTGAGAGTAGAACATCGCCAGGCTTTAATTTCTACTTCTTCTTACGAGAAGAAGTCACTCTAGCGCTGATAATAAGCGGACTAGCAGTTTAAAAATAGATCTGCTGATATAGCTCAGGCGGTAGAGCGCATCCTTGGTAAGGATGAGGTCCCCAGTTCGATTCTGGGTATCAGCACCAGTGATTCAATAGCATTAGCTATAAAAATTCACTTGGCGACCATAGCGTTTTGGACCCACCTGATTCCATGCCGAACTCAGAAGTGAAACGAAACAGCGTCGATGGTAGTGTGGGGTCTCCCCATGTGAGAGTAGAACATCGCCAGGTACTCATTTAAAAAGCCTCTGTAGCAATACAGAGGCTTTTTGCTATTTGCTATTTAGTCGCCAGTCATACTCATAACGGATTGTTCCACGATAGGTGGTAAGTTCTGGACGATACAGCGAAAGATGAGCCATCAACTCTACTTGAGAACCAAAATCATCGGCATACCATTGATAGATGGAAGATAGAATAAGCTGGTCTTTGGTTATCTTGGCACCTTTCTCGCTGTTGATAAATTCATGGGTAGATTTCTCAAGTAATCGATCGATATTCTGCGCCGTAAAGGCTTCACTTTGCAGGTTTGGGCAACCGAGACTAGCACAATTAACGACGTAGTGAATTCTAGGATCTTGCCATATTGGTCTTAAAATTCGATGTTCAATATCATTAAGAGTGAGTTTTTGACTGGCGATCTCTAATAATGGTAGGTTCCAAGGACCAAACCGAAACCACCCTCCGATTTTAGTGATTGACGAGACTGGATAGTGCTCAAGAATGATATTAACGGTTAAGGCGTTGTACAAGTTTATCCAGTAAGCATATTGCTGCTGCTTGTTTAATGTTCTCGGATCCAATCTTGCCAATTGGTTAATATAAGTCTGTAATTTTTCTCGGTCGGAGATTTCTACATTGGCGTAATCGAAAAGGGTGTGCATACCTTGTTGAGAAAGATAGCGATCGAGAAGTTGTTGCCATGCTTGATGAGATACCTCTTGTGTATTAGCTTCATTACTTTGATTCCAAAAATCCCATAATTCTGATTTAGGCGCAGCACTAATCGATAATGACCAGGACAAGGATAAGAGTGATAGTAAAAATTTCATAGGTTCCTTGGTGAAAGTGAAATAAGTAGGATGATGTTGGAAAATAGTGTCGGTAATATTCGAAGATAGCCATGGATATTGAACAATAAAATTAGGGCTGTATGATCAGCCCTAATTTTATTTGTCGGATTTAAGCTAGAAAATGCGGTATCTTGGCTTCATATTCGGCGATTTTAGCTTCATGTTGCAGCGTTAAACCAATATTGTCTAATCCATTGAGTAAGCAGTGTCGACGAAAATCATCGATTTCAAAGCAGTAGGTTTTGTTGTTGGCGACGACATTGAGCGTTTGCAAATCGACGTCAATCGTTGCTCCTGGTGTGTTCTGAACATAGTGAAACAGCTCCTCTACCTCATGATCGGATAAGCGGACAGGGAGCATCTGATTATTTATTGCATTACCATAAAAAATATCGGCAAAGCTTGGAGCAATGATGACTTTTATCCCGTAATCAGCGAGTGCCCAAGGGGCGTGTTCTCTTGACGAACCACAACCAAAGTTTTCACGTGCGAGTAAGATGCTTGCTCCCTGATAACGAGGTTGATTCATGACAAAATCAGGGTTAGGGGTTAATCCTGCATCATCTAAAAACCGCCAATCATGGAAGAGGTGTTGTCCAAAGCCGATACGATTGACCTTTTGCAAAAACTGCTTTGGGATAATCGCATCGGTATCAATATTGGCTGCATCAAGAGCAACAGCTAAACCAGTGTGTTGTTGAAAACCTGACATATCACTTGCTCCTTATTAGCTAAATTGACGAATGTCGACAAAGTGTCCGGCAATCGCTGCGGCGGCTGCCATCGCAGGGCTGACTAAGTGAGTTCTTCCCGCTCGCCCTTGTCTGCCTTCAAAGTTTCGATTGGATGTCGAAGCACAACGCTCTTCTGGCCCTAAGCGGTCATTATTCATTGCGAGACACATCGAACAGCCGGGTAAACGCCATTCAAACCCTGCATCGAGGAAGATTTTATCGAGACCTTCTGCTTCAGCTTGTGCTTTTACTTGCTCGGAGCCAGGGACTATCAATGCTTGTACATGAGGGGCGACTTTTTTACCTTTTGCAACGGCTGCGGCAGCACGAATGTCTTCGATTCGTGAATTAGTACACGATCCAACAAATACTTTATCGACTTTGTATTCAGATAGTGAGCGGCCTGCTTCTAAGCCCATATAAGCCAGCGCTTTTTCAGCGGATGTTTTTTCGACCGGATCACTAAAGCTCTCTGGTGATGGGATTACCTCATCAACAGCGATAACCTGTCCTGGATTGGTTCCCCAAGTGATTTGTGGTTTTATTTCTGAGGCATCTAAAGTGACGATTGCATCGTATTGTGCATTGGGATCGGTCGTCAGTGTTTTCCAATACTCGACAGCGGCATCAAAATCAGCGCCTTTCGGTGCGAATTTACGTTGTTTAATATAATTAAAGGTTGTTTCATCAGGAGCGATCAGTCCTGCCTTTGCCCCTAATTCAATCGCCATGTTACACACGGTCATGCGTCCTTCCATAGAAAGATCACGAATTGCTTCACCACAGAATTCTACGACATAACCAGTACCTCCGGCAGCGGTTGTTTTGCCGATGATTGCTAGAACAATATCTTTGGCGGTGATGCCAGGAGCCACTTTACCTCGTACTTCGATTTTCATTGTCTTAGCACGGCCTTGCTTCAAGGTTTGGGTTGCTAATACATGTTCAACTTCAGAGGTGCCAATACCAAACGCGAGTGAGCCAAAAGCGCCATGTGTCGCGGTGTGTGAATCCCCACAAACAATCGTCATGCCAGGTAGCGTGATACCAAGTTCTGGGCCCATGACATGGACAATACCTTGATATTTATGGTTTAAATCGTAGAGAGTTACCCCAAATTCAGCGCAGTTTTTTGAGAGGGTTTCCATTTGAATCCGCGCCATTTCCCCTGACGCATTAATATCTTTGGTGGTGGTAGAGACGTTGTGGTCCATGGTCGCGAAGGTTTTGCTGACTTGGCGTACTGGACGACCTTTTTCTCTTAATCCATCAAAGGCTTGTGGTGAGGTTACTTCATGGACCAAATGGCGATCGATGTACAAAATAGGCGTTTCACCGGGGGCGGCAACCACCACATGCGCATCATAAATTTTTTCATATAACGTTTTTGCTGATGACATTGCTTCTTCCTTGAGCTCTTTGAGCTGCATAGTGTGCTCGTATCGTTAACCGAGCACGACTTATTATGAGTGTAAAATATAACCAGCGATTTTATCGCCCATTTCTGAGGTAGAGAGTGCCGGTTTGTTGCCTGCAAGATCCGCCGTCAGTTCTCCGGCGGATAGTGCTTTTGACACGGCATTTTCAATATCTTGTGCTGCTTGTTCTTCACCTAAGCTATAACGTAACATTAATGCAGCAGAAAGAATTTGTGCTACGGGATTGGCAATATTTTTACCGGCAATATCCGGTGCTGATCCACCGGCTGGTTCATAAAGGCCAAAGTTACTCTCATTCAGGCTTGCAGAAGGCAGCATCCCCATTGAACCGGTGATCATTGCACACTCATCGGAGATGATGTCGCCAAAAATATTCGAGCACAACATCACATCAAACTGAGCAGGATCTTTGATAAGTTGCATAGTCGCGTTATCTATATAGAGATGAGAAAGTTCAATATCTGGGTAGTCTTGAGCTACCTGTTCAACCACCTCACGCCATAAAATAGAGCTTTGTAAAACGTTAGCTTTATCTACCGAACAGACTTTTTTACGACGTAAGCGAGCCGATTCAAAAGCAATTTTTGCGATACGTTCGATTTCATAACGATGATAAACTTCAGTATCAAAGGCTTTTTCATTCGCGCCTTCTCCTTCACGTCCTTTCGGCTGTCCAAAATAAATACCGCCAGTCAGCTCACGAACGACCACAATATCAAAGCCTCGCTCAGAAATATCGGCACGCAAAGGTGAAAAGCTCTCTAATCCAGGATGAATTTGTGCAGGGCGCAAATTACAAAATAGCTGGAAATGTTTACGTAAAGGCAGTAATGCACCACGCTCTGGTTGTTCGTTTGGTGGCAGATGCTCCCATTTGGGGCCGCCAACAGAACCAAAAAGTACCGCATCAGCTTCTTCACAGGCATCTAAGGTGCTTTGGGGTAATGGGCATCCATGATTATCAATGGCAATTCCGCCGACATCATGATATTCGCGGCTAAAGGTGAATGAGTACTTTTGTTCAATAGCATCAAGCACTTTTTCGGCTTGTTGCATTACTTCTGGTCCAATTCCATCACCGGGTAAAACAGCAATGCGGTAGTGTTTGTCTGTCATGGTCGTCCTTTATCTATTTGTCTAATTTTTATTGATCTGTGTTTGCGAATCCGTCGTTGCGGGATTTATACCGTGACGACGTTTTTCTTTTGTTTAATTTGGTCAATCTGGTTTGCACGATGAATGCTATTGATCACATGCAGTAGTGCTTGACCTGATGCTTCAACGATATCCGTAGAAACCCCTGTGCCGTGGTATTTTCTATTTTTATAGTTGGCAATAATGTCGGCTTGGCCAAGGCCATCCTCTCCTTCGCCTTTTGCGGTTAAATCGAATTTATCCAAGACTATGTCATAACCTGTGAGACGATAAATACATTGATAGAGCGCATCAACCGGACCATTACCGACGGCGGCTTCGCAATGTTCTTCATCACCACACTTAAGTTTAATTGTGGTGGTGGCCATGACACTGCCAGATTGCACACTAAGATAATTCAACTTATAGAAATCGTCTTCTTCACGTAAATTCGAAAAGTGCATTAAGGCTTCTAAGTCGTAGTCGAATACCTGACCTTTACGATCAGCCAATTTGAGGAAGTCTTCATATAACGCATCTAAATTATACTCATGTTCATGATAGCCCATGGATTCCATATGACTTTTCACGGCCGCCCGACCACTACGACTGGTCAAATTCAGCGCTTGGTTTTTCAAACCAATCGATTCAGGGGTAATGATTTCGTAGGTATTCTTATTTTTTAATACCCCATCTTGATGAATACCCGATGAGTGGCTAAATGCATTCGCTCCAACAATCGCTTTATTGCTTTGGATAGGCATATTACACAGTTGGCTGACTAATTTACTTGTCCGACTGATTTCTTCATGACGAATATTGGTTTTAACGCCTAATAGGTCGTGACGAGTTTTCAATATCATGGCGATTTCTTCTAGGGCACAGTTACCAGCACGTTCACCGATACCATTGATCGTGCCTTCTATCTGCCTTGCACCGGCTTGAACCGCTGCAATCGAGTTGGCAACCGACATGCCTAAGTCATCATGACAATGAACAGAAATGATCGCCTTGTCGATGTTGGGAACACGATTAAATAAGGTTTGAATGATGCCACCAAACTCGCTAGGTACGGTATAGCCAACCGTATCGGGAATATTAATGGTACGTGCTCCAGCATTGATCGCTGCTTCTACCATGCGACAAAGGTTATCTATGGGAGTGCGTCCAGCATCTTCACAGGAAAATTCGACGTCATCGGTATAGTTTCTGGCATGTTTGACGGCTTGCACCGCCATGTCCACCACATCATCGTAACTGCGGCGCAATTTATCTTGTACGTGAATCGTGGATGTTGAAATGAAGGTGTGAATACGAAAAGCGTCGGCGACTTTTAATGCTTCGGCGGCAGCATCGATATCTTTCGCAACGGCACGCGAAAGGGCACAGACTCGGCTATTTTTAATGTGTTTAGCAATGGTTTGGACCGATTCAAAATCACCAGGAGAGGAGACAGGAAATCCGGCTTCGATTATATCAACGCCTAAGCGCTCAAGAGCATAAGCGATTTGTAGCTTTTCTTTGACGGTTAGACTCGCTGATAACGCCTGTTCGCCATCACGTAATGTGGTATCGAAGATAATGACCTGATCACTCATGTTTGCTCCCTGATAGTTGTTGTGCCTGTCGGTTTAATTTAGCTAGACTGATATTTTTGGGGTCTTAGCACTGGATTAAGCCGATGGTTTCTGGTTGACTTCCTGAATATTGATATAAAAAAACCCGCATCTCTGTGCGGGTTCTATGTAATCAGTGTGTTATTTTTCTTCCACAAGCTACCCGCGCGATTGGTTCACGATCAGAAGTAGGCCTAGCAGAAGAGAAATACGTAATATCATTATTAACATTCCACACGATTAAGTTAACAAATTAGTACCGCACTCCACTGAACTCGTCAACCCCTAAATCTATTTTTATTGATTAACGGTGATATTAAGCGATTAGAGTGAGGTCGGTCTGTCATCTATTTTCAAACAAAGGATCACGGTGTTGTCATTTGCCTTACCTATGCTCAATAAACATTGAGTAGATTAAGCAAGGAATAGAGCATGCGCACCATTGAACCACTGATTAAGTTAGATTTAGCTTTATCGACCTATTGTTTACGACATCAAGCGACTTCATCCTTAACGAATGTAAGTAAGGCGGTCTCTCATACGGGAGATGGCCATCTTTATTTAATATTAGGCTTATTGGCTTGGGGGCTTGATAGGAATCATGGTAGTCAATTTCTCATTATTGGTATGGCGGCTTTTGCCATCGAATTACCTATTTATTGGGTGGTGAAAAATGCGGTTCAGCGACGTAGACCACAAGACTATTCGCCTTGTTTTACCGCCTCTATTACTCCCTCTGATCGTTACAGCTTACCCTCAGGCCACACCGCCGCCGCTTTTTTAATGGCGACATTGATAGGGCAGTTTTACCCGAGTCTTTATCCTGCTGCTCTGATTTGGGCAGGATTGATCGGTAGTTCGCGTATTGTATTAGGCGTTCATTTTTTTACAGATGTCGTCGCTGGTGCGTTGTTGGGGTATGGCTCGGCTGTGATAGCGATGATTATTCTCGAGGGGGCATTATTATGAAAATACTTTATGGTGTCCAAGGAACGGGAAATGGGCATATTGCTCGCGCACGCGCGATGAGCAATGCCTTTAAGCAACGCCATATCGAAGTCGACTTCTTGTTTTCTGGTCGAGATGCCCAACACTATTTTTCGATGGAGTGTTTTGGTCATTATCAGACACGGCATGGTTTGACTTTTATTTCTCAGCGAGGAAAGGTGAGTTACTTAAAGACGCTTTGCGCGAATCGTCTTGGGCGATATTACCAAGAGGTAACAAACCTTGATTTAAGTGGCTATGATTTAGTGATCAACGATTTTGAACCAGTGACGGCTTGGGCGGCGAAACAACAAGGGATTACGTCTATTAGCTTAAGTCACCAGAATGCGTTTCGTTATTCAGTACCTATTAAAGGAGCCAGTTGGTTGGACAAATCGATCATGCAGCATTTTTCTCCGGCTAATTATTATCTCGCTTTGCATTGGTACCACTTCAATCAGCCTATTTTGCCGCCGATCATTCATTCGTCAAATCAATCGATTACTAATCAGGGATTTATCTTGGTTTATTTGCCTTTTGAAGACTTGGAACAAGTGTGTGAATTATTGACCCGTTTTACTCACCAATCTTTTATCTGCTATCACCCAGCGATTGAGCAGAGCCTGCAAGTTGATAATCTGCATTTAAAGCCATTGTCTCACCAATCATTTCAGATTGATTTACACCGTTGTTCAGGTGTTATCGCTAATGGTGGGTTTGAATTACCTTCTGAAGCCTTGTCGTTAGGAAAAAAGCTCCTGTTAAAGCCATTAATCGGTCAATTTGAACAACAAAGCAATGTGGCCACTTTAGAGTTGCTTGGACTTGCAGCGAGCATGAACTCATTGGATGCTTTTGTGATCAGTGAATGGCTGAATGAACAAGACATTGAGCGCATACATTACCCCGATGTGGCGGGGGCAATCGTTGACTGGTTGCTTAACGGAAACTGGGCTTGTCACTCGGAATTATCACAACAGCTTTGGAAGCAAGTCGATTTCCCTAATTATGCCGCGTTAAATTAATTCACTAAATTATTCTTACATCGAATGATATTTGTCGTGTGAATATTTTTTTTTTTTTGCGTCTTAAAGTATTCGCGAGGTCAATGTTTTATAAAAAACATCGGAAAATAAACTTTATCTTTTTTTATAAAAAACTAACCAATTGAAATTAAAGG
>NZ_WXWK01000149.1:0-8747 GCF_009904835.1 Vibrio sp. V33_P6A3T137
CTCAGATCAGTTCTCAAAAACTAAATAGCACCGCCCAAGAAACACAGCCAGAAAAAAACACATAAGAAGTTGAATTAACAAAGAAAAACAACAAATTAACACATGATTAAAAAAGAGGCTATCAAACACAATAAACTAGAAAAAGTACAACATTTTGTAAAAAAGTTTCATTTTTGTACAACATCACCATTTGTAGCCAATGTTTTATGTGCCAGTTTGAGTATATAGACTCTTCAGCAACTCTCCAACCCCTGGACTTTTTTTTACAGAAACTGTGTGGATGTTAACAAATCACCATTAAAAACCGATTTCGACCACATCATTTGTAACAGTGCATTATCACAATGATCCCATGATTAGTTTTTCTTAATCATGATCAGAGCCATGAACTAGTTTTTTTCATTCGTGATTTTGTTTCGATTAACATACATTATCTTAGCCTATCTACTTTACTGATCGTCAGAGACTGTTTTCATGCATTTTGAACTCGCCATTTTCCTGCAATTTTTTCTAGGACTGGTTGCAGCGGTTAACCCGGTTGGCATCATGCCTATTTTTGTGTCTTTAACCAGCCATATGACATTAGAAGAAAAGAACAAAACTGCAGCCACGGCCAATATTGCTGTCGCCGTGATCTTGATTACCGCGTTACTTGCAGGGCAAGTTCTACTCGATATGTTCAGTATCTCACTGGATTCATTCAGAGTGGCAGGTGGTTTGCTGTTACTGAGCATTGCTTTTTCAATGATGAGCGGAAAACTGGGTGAGGATAAACAAAACAAGCAAGAAAAATCAGAATACATCAGTCGAGAACAGATTGGTGTTGTTCCACTGGCGATGCCTTTAATGGCGGGGCCTGGTGCAATCAGTTCAACCATCGTCTATAGCTCACGCTATCCAAGTATGTTTGATACAGTGGGCATTGCCTTGACTATTGTGGTTTTTAGTCTGGGTTCTTGGTTGCTGTTTCGCTCCGCTCCTTACATCGTGCGTTTACTTGGCCAAACGGGTATTAACGTCATTACTCGGATCATGGGACTGATTCTTGGCGCACTTGGTATAGAGTTTATTGCTAACGGTTTGCGTAATTTATTCCCTGGTTTGGCCTAACGGGAATCACTGAACATCAATCAAAAAACATAAAAAAAGCGAAAGCACATAGGCGCTTTCGCTTGACGAAGTATGATTTGATGACTTAACGCTGGCTTATTGTTTCTCTGCCAGAATAATTCGTAATGTACGACGAAGTGGCTCGGCCGCTCCCCATAACAACTGATCGCCAACGGTAAAGGCATTCAAGAAATCATCCCCCATCGACATTTTGCGCAAACGCCCAACCGGGATCGATAGCGTTCCGGTGACTTTCGCCGGGCTCAAATCACGCGCAGTGATATCGCGTTCATTAGGAACAACTTTCACCCATTGGTTATGAGAGGCAATAATCTCTTCAATTTCATCAAGTGGGATATTTTGTTTCAATTTAATCGTCAGCGCTTGTGAGTGACAACGCATCGCACCAATGCGCACACAAGTACCATCAATTGGGATCGGAGTATTCTGTAAGCCCAAAATTTTGTTGGCTTCAACACCAGCTTTCCACTCTTCTTTACTTTGTCCGTTGTCACGTTTGACATCAATCCATGGAATCAATGAACCCGCGAGAGGTACACCAAATTGATCAGTGGGAAACGACGCTGAACGCATGGTTTCTGCTACTTTTTGATCAATATCTAGAATCGAGCTCGAAGGATTGGCTAATTCCGAACTAACCGCATCGTTAATCACACCCATTTGTGAAATTAATTCACGCATGTTTTGTGCACCTGCCCCAGAGGCTGCCTGATAAGTCATTGCACTGGTCCATTCAACCAAGCCTTTTTCATACAAGCCACCCAATCCCATGAGCATTAAACTAACCGTGCAGTTACCACCCACAAATGTGGTTGTTCCTTGATGAATACCTTGCTGAATCTGCGCTAAATTGACAGGATCGAGGGTGATAATCGCTTCAGGATCCATTCGTAGCGTAGAAGCCGCATCAATCCAATACCCTTTCCATCCCGCTTGGCGCAAAGCAGGATAAACCTTTTCCGTATAGGCACCACCTTGACAAGTGATGATGGCATCTAACTGCTTCAAACTGTCAATATCATAGGCATCTTGCAGCATTCCAGCGTCTTTCCCCAAGTTAGGGGCTGCAATACCAATTTGTGACGTACTGTAGAATACTGGCTCAATGACATCGAAATCTCTTTCTTCGACCATGCGCTGCATTAATACAGAGCCAACCATGCCACGCCAACCGACTAAACCTACTCTCATCGCACTACTTCTCCGTGTGTTCAAATAAAAACCTCATCTATCACTCCTAGCGGCAATGATAGAATGTCATGTTATCTACTGTGCTTTATCGTCGATTTAAGTTCAACCCCTGAAAAAGTCTAACTTGGCGTTTTTTAGTGTTTATTAATTAAAACTTCACTTAATCACTCACACCTTGCAACACAATAATTTCATGCTACAAACTGTTTCATTTCATTAATTTTTCGAAAAAACAACATTTAACACTACAGTAATGTTTTTAACTGATACAAATCACAACAACTCGCTTTAAGTTCGATATGTGACAACATTTCATGTAAAGTCGCAGCCAAATAATAAGGATGCTTACCTCTCCTTGGTAATATCATCGAACTCGAGGTTCTAAACATGACACAAGCCCCCACACGCTTACCCAGTTTGTTACAAGTTATTGTCGCACTGGGGCTGTTTTTATTATTAGCATTTTCTTTTACCGCTCAACTTGATTTACCCATTCAACTAGCACTTTATATTGGCTGGTTTATCATTATGGGATTAGGGGTTCGCCTAGGACACCAGTATAAAGAGCTAGAAAAAGCCGCGTTGACCGGTATCTCTAACGGCTTAGGAGCGGTATTAATTCTGCTTGCCGTCGGCGCTTTAGTCGGTACTTGGATTGCTGGCGGAATCGTACCAACCATTATCTATTATGGCCTACAAGCCATTCACCCTTCTATTTTCCTGCTTGCCACGATGGTGATCTGCTCTTTAACAGCATTGGCTACAGGGACATCTTGGGGAGCAGCGGGTACAGCTGGGATTGCGATGATGGGCATTGGCCAAGGTCTTGGCGTTCCTGCTCCCGTCACCGCTGGCGCAGTATTATCGGGCTGTTATTTTGGCGATAAAATGTCGCCATTGTCTGATTCGGTGATTCTGGCGTCCTCAATGTCGAACGTCGAAGTGATGGAACACATTAAAGGCATGCTACCGATTGCTCTGATCAGTTATGTGATTACCGGCATCATGTTTACCCTATTTGGTTTTCATTACGCGGGTAACGTCGATATGTCACAAGTGCAGTCGGTCATCACCGCAATGGAAACCCAGTTTTATATTACCCCTTACTCTTTCATTCCTGTACTGATTGTCCTTGGTTTACTCGCCTTGCGTATGCCTTCGTTTCCTGTGATTAGCTTTGGTTCATTGTTAGGTATTATCTGGGCAGTCATGATCCAAGAAGTCGATTTCTTACCCGCCTTTAATACTGCTTGGGCTCCATTTAGCATTACCTCGGGAGTTGATTTTATTGACTCTATCCTCAACCGAGGCGGTATGTCTTCGATGTTAGGATCGGTTGCAGTGATCATCTTTGGTCTCGGTTTTGGTGGTCTACTGGATAAAGTCGGTGTACTCGAAACGATTGCTAAATTGTTTGAACGCCGCGTCACCAATAGCGGTTCATTAGCAACCAGTACCATTGGTACGGCTTTTATGGGTAACGTATTTGGTTCCGCGATGTATGTTTCACTTATCCTGACACCAAAAATTTGTGCCAAAAATTATGACCGATTAGGCTATCAACGTAAGAATTTGTCACGCAATGCCGAGTTTGGTGGCACGCTAACGTCTGGAATGGTGCCTTGGAGTGACAATGGTATTTATATGGCCAGTATCTTGGGCGTCGCAACCTTATCTTATGCGCCATTCATGTGGCTAAGCTTTGTTTGCATTATTGTCACAATTTTTACCTCTTATATGGGCTGGTTCGTCGATAAATGTGAGCCAACTGCAAGAGCGAATGAGGAGTTAACTGACGAAGAAGTGGTGGTTCAACGTCAATCGGTTTAATGCCACTGTCGCTTATGCCCAAAAAAACACAAGGAGCACATCATGTGCTCCTTGTGTTTAACGCTCTCGACTGCTCACTCTATCAATACATGAGCAAACCAATACTCATCAGATGGTTAACCTTTTCGGGTTAGCTGATCGCGTAAATTTGGTGGCGTACCTTTAATCGTCAATGTGTCCGTTTCCGGATCATAAAAGACACGTTCCCCCATTAACAAACTATCAAAGCTGATGTTCAATCCACCACCCGCTCCTACATACTTGGTGAGTTTGCGCACCGTTGCGCGATCACCAGGAAAGCTTTCTTCCAGTTGGTAACCATGCTCACGAGTAAATTCCAAGAAGCTGGTCCCTTCATGACTGGCAGGTAATTCACTGGATAGCTCTTTAACTTGAACTTCATCGCCGGATTTGATCTGATCATTGCAGTAGTCATAGACCTGTTTTTTGTAGCTAATCGCTTCTTCTTTTTCAAGTTTGGCATCACTACAAAAGTCTTCTACCGCTTGCATCAATACTTGGTTTTGCTGTTTCGGATCAAGCCCGACCTCAGCTTGTAAAAAGTCTAAGAAAAAGTCAGACACTTTACGCCCGACTCGCCCCTTAATATAAGACAGGTAGCGATTAGAGGATTTATCCGTTTCAAAACTCGACAGATCGACCCGCGCGGCAATATCCATTTTATTGATATCAAGATAATCGGTAGCACTAATGTCTAACCCCTCGGTCACTTTTAAGCTTTGATTAAGCGGTAATAAACCAATAAACAAATAGTGAGTCGCTAAAGATTGGTATTCCGCCAACACCAAAATACCTTCGTCAGCAAAAGGATACTTAATCAACTCTTGTTTAAGACGCTCGGCGCTTTGTTGTGAGAAAGTGTAAAAGTCTTGTTCCCCTTTTCGCAACGCCTGTAACCAGCGTTGTACATCACTGTCCGCTTTAAAAGAGCCAAAGCCCTTTCCCGCTTTTGCATTAAACACGCGATGTAACTCAGAAACTAAGTTTTCGGTTGAGGTATCATTATCAAGCGATTGAGTCCGGTAATTAACCATTAACTCATCGTTATCGTTTTTGCATAATTGATGCAAAATGACATTGGAAAGGTGCAAACTCATAGTGAAATAATCATCGTACTGGTTTCAGTTGTCAGGCATAGTAGGTTATCATAAGCCGCTTTTACTATCATCTATAGAGTCTTTATGCCTATTACATCGAAATACAGTAACGAACAAGTTGAAACTATCCTAACCGAAATCGCTGCCGTGCTTGATAAACATAATGCGTCTTCGGAACTCACGTTAATGATTGCCGGCAATATGGCGACTAATGTGCTTAACCAACATGTGGCGGCTGCCCAACGTAAAGTGATCGCAGAGAAGTTTGCTCAAGCTTTGACCTCTTCTCTAGAAAAATAATTTTACTGACCGAGCGGATAATAGAAAAATTCATGGTAGATAGCGGAAATACATATGGTGAACGAGTCTCACGTTTAGTGAGCTGGGGGCATTGGTTTGCTTTCTTCAATATCATTGCAGCGATGCTGATTGGTACTCGTTACATCACTCAAACACCTTGGCCAGATACTTTTTTGGGACAACTCTATTTAACTGTCTCTTGGGTAGGTCATTTCAGTTTTCTGGTTTTTGCTCTCTATTTATTGATTCTTTTTCCGCTCACCTTTTTAATCCCATCACGGCGACTGTTTCGTTTTTTTGCGGTCTGTTTTGCTACCTTGGGATTAACCGTACTATTGATCGACACTCAGACTTATCAAACCATTAATCTACACCTAACGCCCGTTGTCTGGGAGCTAATGTTCAGTGACGAAAGTACGGTGAGCGCAGATCTACAACATCTTTTTGTCGTGCTACCCCTAATTTTTCTCGTGCAATTGGCGCTCTCTGAATGGGTATGGCGTAAACAACGTAAACTGTCGCATAAACGAATTGGTCGCCCAATTGCAGCCGTCTTCTTTTTCAGCTTTATTGCTAGCCATTTAATTTATGTCTGGTCGGACGCTTATTTCTATTCTCCGGTCACCAGCCAAAAGTCAAACTTCCCTCTTTCTTATCCGATGACAGCAAAGTCATTCATGGAAAAACATGGCCTGTTGGATAGAGACGAATATTTAAAACGGCTACAAGAAAGCCAATACAACGTCGATTTAGTGCGCTACCCATTAGAAAAAATTGAGTTTGGTCGTCGTCCTAATCAACTCAATATCCTAGTAGTGAGTGTCGATAACTTACGTGCCGATGTGCTAAATGAATCGCTGATGCCAAACACTCATCAGTTTGCGGAAAAAGCATTAACCTTTAGCAATCATTACAGCTCAAGTAACGACATGTATGGTATTTTTGGGCTCTTTTATGGTCTACCAAGCAGTTATGCCAGTAGCATTAAAGTGCAAGGCACCTTACCAGTACTGATTGATGTATTAAAAAATCAAAACTATCAGTTTGGTCTATTTAGTAGCGATAACTTCTCTGAACCTCTGTTTCAAGAGTCGGTTTTCCGTGGGCTCCCGTTAGTGAAAATACCGTTTGCAGAGACACCAAGCGTTGATCAACAAACGATTAGTCATTGGTCTCAATGGGCGCAGCAAACTCATTCACCCTGGTTTAGCTTCATTGAACTGACCACGGTTGATAAATTTAATCAGTTGCTTCCGCACGATAAACAAGCCACTACAACGGATAGATTTCGTCACAGCTACCATCATTCGGTGACTCAAGCTGATCTTGAGTTGGCTACTTTGTTTGATGAGCTGAAAACCTTAGCTTTACTCGATAATACTATTGTGGTCATCACTTCTAATCACGGCACCGAGTTTAATGAGACCAGAAGTAACAGCTGGGGCGCTAACAGCAATTTCAGTCGTTACCAACTTCAAGTACCCATGGTTATCTATTGGCCTGGTAAAGTACCGGCTGTCTTTACTCATCGTACTAGCCACTTAGATTTTTCCGTCACTTTACTGCAAGATCTACTCGGGGTATCGTCTAATCCCAGTGATTTTAGTAGCGGCAAAAACTTGTTTAACGAGAATAAAAGACGTTGGATTTTAGCCGGAGATACTCGCGAACTTGCTCTCATTTCTGATCAGCAAACGACGGTCATCGATAAATTCGGTAACTTTAAACTCTATGATGAACACTATCAAAGACTGACTAACGAGAATCCTACGCTACCCATTTTGATGCAAGGTTTAACCGAATTGCAGCGTTTTTATTCAAAAGATAATTAAATCATGGCGTTAAACGTTTTTATGCTTGACGCTGTAAAGAAAAATCAGTAAATTACGCGCATCGGACTGTAGCGCAGCTTGGTAGCGCACCGTCATGGGGTGTCGGGGGTCGGAGGTTCAAATCCTCTCAGTCCGACCAAACACCTAGAAAAAGAGAGCTTCGGCTCTCTTTTTTGTTTTTACTGCTGAATACACCTGAGTTTAAGATCCTCCCTCAATTTTAGACCTTAGCCGCATCCTACATTACTGTTTTATCCGCCTATTGATTCACCGACATATTTGCCTCTTCTCATCGTTGCAATCACTAAAAGCTATCCAAGATAAATAACTGACCGACTAAAAAACCCGCTTTTCATACATATCCATACAAACGATGACGCATTCAGACGGTGTCTGATCATAAAAACCTGTAGATTCCACTATTGATAAAACAAATGGCAAAACAACAACCATTTGTGAATCATTTCAACTTTTCTCATCAATTCGCAAGACTTGATCGGCATTAGAGCTGTCCTAAGGCTTGTCAAAAACTCTTTATCCTTAATGAGTTAACTTTATATAGGCTGCTTATTGTGAAACCTGGAAAAACTGGCCTCTCACGCCTCATTGACGCGACGGGCTATTCGATAAAAGGGCTAAAAGCCGCATGGCTTTACGAAGCAGCTTTTCGTCAAGAACTACTCGCCTGTGTTGTATTGATAATGAGCACTTTCTTCATGTCTGTTTCAAATATTGAACGAATCTTACTTATTTCTAGCTTACTTCTGGTACTGACAGTTGAGCTGATAAATTCAGCAATTGAAGCTGTCGTTGATCGTATTGGAGATGAGTGGCATGAATTAAGCGGACGAGCCAAAGATATTGGTTCTGCTGCCGTCTTTATCAGTTTATTACTGGCTGGTTTCGTCTGGCTTTCTATTTTAGTGAAATAATCATGAATAACATCAAGTCTCTGCTTAAGAAACAAATCTCGTACCATACTTTTACTTTATTTATTGCACTTTACTTTGCAACGATAATTAATCTTCCAGTTTATAAATCGTTATTTACTATCATTAATAATCTTGAAAGCGTTAAAATAGGTTTTATTATTTCTATTCCACTGTTTTTCTTGGCAGTTTTAAATTTTCTCTTTCAATTGTTTAGTTGGCCTTGGTTGAGTAAACCTTTTTTCATCATTCTATTATTGCTGTCATCGCTAGTCAGCTATGCAGGATACAATTACGGCACCATATTTGACACAACGATGATCGCCAATATTATAGAAACAGATAGCAGTGAAGCAGGATCTTATCTTAGTGGTTACTCTATCTTATGGACACTAATTATTGGCGTAATACCAGCC
>NZ_WXWK01000103.1:0-8744 GCF_009904835.1 Vibrio sp. V33_P6A3T137
TAAATGATTAGAGTACAAATCATTTTTCGATGCAGATAATAGCGACAATTTTGTTTTAAAGTCAAATTTATAAATTTTTATGCTGTTTAAAATACTAAAATAGTTGCTTATTTTATGTGAGTGAACATTGTTCGCTGTGGTAAAGTTTGCATCATCGGTGGACGAAGTGCGATTGTTGATAGTCCGCTCTCGTATTTCCGAAAACGCCAAGTCATTGGGGCTATGTTGAATTTGATAAAATAAGCAGGATGAGATGGAAAAAATTGCCATTTTGGTTGATGTACAAAACGTTTATTACACCTGTCGAGAGCGATACGGGCGTCACTTTAATTATAACCAGTTCTGGCAACAAGTGACTCAAGGCCGTCACGTATTTAAAGCGAACGCTTATGCGATTGCCAGTAAAGAGCCTCAACAGCGGCAATTTCATCATATTTTACGCGGTGTAGGTTTTGAAGTGATGCTAAAGCCTTTTATTCAACGTAGTGATGGCAGTGCGAAAGGAGATTGGGATGTGGGAATTGCGCTTGATGCCTATGAGCTAGCTCAGCAAGTCGATACGGTTGTTTTAGTGTCCGGTGATGGCGATTTTGAACCCTTGGTTGAACGTATTCAGCAGCGCTTTCAGGTTAAGGTTGAGGTTTATGGTGTACCAAGACTGACGGCACAAAGTTTAATTGATGTCGCCAGTCAATTTGTTCCGATAGAGCAAGCTTTATTGCTGTAATCCGTTATCCGCCTGCTGTTCAGCATCGGTAGTTACGGTTTCTAAAGCGGCTTGTTCTGCTTCTAATTTGGCGCGCTCCGCTTTAGAAATATAACGAGGTTTATTGGTGCCATGTAGCTTGGCGTTTTTCTTTTTAAGATGCTTTTGTAGTGTTTGATTAATTTTCTTTTTACGGTTCATGCTTCTGTGCTCGATGACGATCAATTTAGGGCCAAGTGGCCCTAAAGCCGCGCAGCATACTGGTTTTTAAGGGCGAACTCAATCAAGTTTATTGCGTGTTGTTTATTCTCCAGCTACCCATTGACGTTTGGTTTTCACGCTGGCCAGCAGCATGTACAAACAAGTGATCAATAACGTCACAAAAAGATAACCAAGTAAGCTTTGATTGGTGTAGATAAACCAATCAGCGATAACGGGCCCTAATACAGAGCCGATACTGTAGCTAAACAGCATCACTTGAGTGGCTGAGACAATATAATGGGCATCTAATTTATCGCAGCCTAAATTAATCGCAATCGGGTAGAGAGCAAACGTTGCCATACCGAGCACAAACAAACTGATCGCGAGAAGCGTAACGCTACTGTCTAATAATGGTAATACCGCCGCAGAAGCGCCTAATAAACAAAAGAAAGCCATTAATAAGGTTCTGCCAAGATGCTTAGATAGCCAAGGAACAATCGGTTGTACGACCATCGCACCCAGAATAATTAATGCCATTAAGCTGCCGATTTCTGAGTGACTAATGCCACGTTGTGTCAACTCTATTGGCATCAGTCCATAAATAGCGCCCAATATCAGCCCTGAAACTAAACAGCCAATGATGGCAGCATGACTTAATTTGGTCATTTGTTTCCAAGACAGACTTTGTCCTGCTTCGGTAGACGGTTGATCAGATTGACCAAAGATTAAAATCACCGTTGCGAAGCATAATAAGGAGCCAATCGCAATAAATGGGATTAAGCCATTAACGCCTAAGTATCCAATCCCTAATTGTCCCATCGCTGTACCGCCATAGAGCGATACCATGTAAATACCTAATCGTTTTGCGCGGCCACTTTCATTACCATGCAGTAACCACGACTCAACTACAACGAATACCCCCGCAACGGCAATACCAGCGATAAAACGTGCACCAAGCCAAGTTAGACTATTGGCAAAAACGGGCAAAATCACGATAGACGTTAACAGCACTAATAGACAGCCAATGAAAGTATTGCGATGTCCGAAGCGATTGACTAACTGCTCCATAAACAGCGCGCCGAGCAATAAACCGGCATAAAACACACTGGCTAGCCAACTGGCTAAAGAGAGTTCCAACCCATAATGTGGCAGCATGAGTGGGATGACACTCATCAAATATCCTGAAGCGACGGCATACAGTGTGAGCGCAATAACCGGTACTGAAATACGATGAACGGGAGAAGTAATCATGTCCATAGTTATCGCCTCGAATTAAGAATAGGACTGGGTTTCGCGGCGAATATGGGACTTAAAAATAGAAAGGTAAAACGAAAAATAATGCTCATGACGATAAAATAAATTTATCAAGTCATAAGCTATGATTAAGCGTAGTAAAGTTGGCATAATCGGCGGTGAAATGCCAACTTTAAATGTTATTTTACGGGATAATTTATTTGGTTAATGCTTGGTTTAGCCATTGTTCAAACTGACTTTTTGGTAACGCACCATTGAGAACATCGACTCTTTTGCCTTGTTTAAAGACCATCAGGGTGGGAATGCTACGAATCTGATATTTTCCTGCCAACGCCTGTTGAGCTTCAGTGTCGATTTTTATAAATCTCACTTGCCCTTGACGTTCGACGGCTACGTCATGAAAAATGGGGGCAAAACCGACACAAGGATTACACCAAGGAGCCCAAAAGTCGATGACGACCGGTTGTTCACTGGCCAATAGCGCTTCTAGATTATCCGCTGTACCTTCAATCGGAGCCCCATCAAGCAGTGCGGCTTGGCATTTTCCACAGCGCGGGCTTTCAGAAACTCGGGCTGTTGGGATACGATTAAGCCCATGGCAAGCTGGGCAGCGAGTGGTGAACGTTGACATGGTTTCCTCTTTTAGTTTTGTTGCTTTGCCGATCAGCGCTTAACGTGATTAGGCAAAT
Organism: Vibrio sp. V33_P6A3T137; assembly: GCF_009904835.1. NCBI lineage: Bacteria > Pseudomonadati > Pseudomonadota > Gammaproteobacteria > Vibrionales > Vibrionaceae > Vibrio > Vibrio sp. V33_P6A3T137. Next base: position 2,851 of record NZ_WXWK01000103.1, read on the forward strand.
CAGCGTATACTAGTCGTTTTGTTAGGTGAATGCGCTTAACATCGCCAATAATAAATGAATGCCTATCTCCTTGCTATTTGATCAATCTTACCAGTAGCAAGAGCATAACAACGAAAAGCAGGATTATAATGACTCAATATTATGCTGAAATTACCGGTTGGGGTAAATGTTTGCCACCGGCCACGCTCTCAAATGATGATTTAAGCACCTTTTTAGAGACTAATGATGAGTGGATCCGCACTCGCACTGGGATTGAATCTCGCCGTATTAGTCACGTGAATACCTCAGAGTTAGCTACCGTAGCGGCTCAGCACGCGATTGCTTGTGCCGGGATTGACGCTCAAGAGATTGACTTGATTATTGTTGCCACTTGTTCGCCCGATTCTCTCATCCCTAATATTGCTTCAAAAATCCAGCAGAACTTAGCAATAGATAGCGCAGCCGCTTTTGATCTGAATGCTGCCTGTACCGGTTTCATCTACAGTTTAGAAACTGCCACTCGCTTGATGCAGGCAGGTCGCTACCAACATGCTTTAGTGATTGGCGCAGAAAGACTGTCTTTTTATATTGACTGGACCAAACGTGATACCGCCGTTTTATTTGGTGATGGTGCCGGTGCGGTAGTGTTGAGTCGTACAGAGCAACCGGTTGGGTTACAAGAAGCCAAAATTGGTTGTGATGCTCAAGGGCGTGATATTTTGGCGGTGCCGAAGTTTGGTAGCTCAATGGATCGCTTTGCTGCCGACAATGGTTATTGGGCATTTGATTTCGTTGGTAAAGAGATCTTTAAAAGAGCCGTTAAAGGCATGGGCGCGGCGGCGGCGCAAGTGTTAACCACCAGTGGTTTAGCTCAGCAAGACGTGGATGTGGTCATCCCACACCAAGCGAATATCCGTATCATTCAAACGTTATGTGATTTATCGGGTATTAGCCAAGATAAAGCGTTTATTAATATTCAGAAATACGGCAATACGTCGGCGGCAACGGTGCCGATTGCCCTGTGTGAAGCATTGGAACAAGGTAAGATTCAACCCAATAATAACGTGTTACTCGCCGCGTTTGGTGCAGGATTAACTTGGGGCGCAGGCCATATTAAGTGGGGCTCACGGGTAACGCCTCTGGGCAGTAGTGATGCACAATTACCATCCTGTGAGCAAAGCGCACTGCAATTGCTAGAAAAAGCGATTGAACATTGTCAGCAGCGGCCACTATCTCAATAGCCGCTGAGCAGCAACGGCAAATCTGTTCGATGTCCGTGGATTAGCGTCATCGTTGATAGCCAGCGTCAATGGATACGCTGGCTATCGTGTTTTAGGCTAACGCCATTGCCAGCAGTGTGATCGGGTGAATGCTTTCGGCGGTGGTGTTTTCTTCGATTTGCCATTTACAGGTTTCACAGTCGGTCACCGCGAAATCTGCCTTGGCGGTGTTGATCGACTCAAATAGGTGTGAGCCGATCTTCATTGACACATCGTAGTTTTCCGCTTTAAAGCCATAAGTGCCCGCTAAACCACAACACTCACTATCCAAAACCACCAGCTCTAAACCTGGGATCATTTTCAGAAGTTCAATCGTAAAAATAACATTACCACTGCGCTCCAAATGACAAGGAGTATGATAGACCACTTTGAGGTTAACGGGTTTCATCTTCGGCGCATTGCCACTCATAAACTCTTTGAGTAGAAAACGCGTGACATACTCAATGCTTGCCACGACTTGGCTATTATCAACGCCTAACACATGCGGATACTCTTGTTGCAGAGTAAAAGAGCAGGTCGATGAGGTTGAGAGTACCTTAGTCTGTCTCTCCAAGACGGCCGTTTCTAAGCTTTTGACATTCAGTAGAGCATTACTGCGCGCTTTATCGTGAAAGCCATTGGCAATCAAAGGGACGCCGCAGCATTTTTCTTTATCCAACAAGCTGACGCCGATGTTCATCGAGTTCATTACCCGAACAAAGTCTTTCCCTAACTGAGGATGATTGTAATTGACATAGCAACCATGAAAGTAACTGACTTGGCGGTTATAGCTGGCTTGCTGCTGTTTTTGTTGTTTGAACCAACGGCGAAAGGTGCCATGAGAATATTTCGGTAGGGCTTTGTGATCATGCACACCGATGGTTTTGTGCATGATTTTTTTGACCAGAGGTAGCGAGGTGGCAAAATTGACGACTGGTGCAAAAGGCGTCGCGAGGGAGCCAAATAAATCGGTATGACTGAGCACATAATCACGCATTAACTTCGGATTGAATGGCTTTTTACCATACTTGCCTCGTGCCACGGCAATCAGGTCGCCAATCCGCACGCCAGAAGGGCAAGCGGTTTCACAGCGCTTACAGTTGGTGCACAGTTTTAGTAAGTCATCGTAGTATTCCGCGCTTTTGATCCGCAAACGCTCGCCATCTGGGCCGCATTGTTTTGGCCCAGGGTACAGTGGATTCGCTTTAGCAACGGGGCAGTACACGGTACACACGGTACATTTGATACATTGATCAAATGAGGTGTTTTTCGGTGCATTGGCAATAAAGGAATGATTCATACCAGAGCCTCCTGAGTTGAAGCTTGCGCTTGCCATTGAGCGATAATTTGTGACGTAGCATGATAAGCAGTTGCAATCGCGACGCCACCACCACAACCTTCAAACACCGGATCATAACCTGCGAGCATAGAGCCGCAGCAATAGAGGTTATGGATAGTCTCACCTTGACGGCTAGGGTTTAATGAGGCGGTCGTTGTGACGCCAAATGTCATAAAAGGGTGAGAGCACTTAGCAAAAAAGTCATGATTACGCCATTGTGCCCGCTCTTGAGCACTTTCAACGTCGAGTTGGAAAATAGGCTCACTGATCCCCTGATGATTAGCGGCTAAGCCCTGACTAAAATAACTTCCTGTCGCCATGAGAAAATGATCAGCATAAAGCGCCATATCGGTCAGGTTTTTGGTGTATATCGCGTTCAATCGATGGTGATTAAACTCGCCTTTGGTGACTTTATCGCCTTTTAAATGTATACCACCAAGGGATAAGAAAGCACGACTGAGCGACTCCTCAATCCGGATCCCCATCAAAGAAGGTGGCATGGTCGGAACTTCATGCAAGGACAATCCAGTAGTGGCGTGTAATTTATCGAGTAGGTGCAATCCGTCACCGTTACCCATGATCGCTGGGAGAATTACCAAATCATCACCGGTGGCTACTTGCGTTAATTGATCACAAAACGCTTGCCATGCCTTGGGCTGCTTGAGCAACCTTGCAATATCAATTGAGCGCAGTTCATGAGGATTATGGCGCAGTTCAGCAAAACCAGGAATCGAGATCGAAACAATGGTACTGGGAATGGTCGAAAATTCAGGTAAATAACGTAAGTTATCTTGTAGCATCGGCGGTTGAAAATCGCGGTAACCTTCGATGGACACCAACACAAGCCGTTTAAAATCGCACTGTTTTTTATGTTGATATACATAAGGCTGCGAAAGCCAAGTCGCTTTAAGCGTTCCCATTGAGGTGATCCGCTGATGATTACTGTGATCGGCTTGATGACTTAATGGCATCCCATGTTGCTGAAGAGTATGTTGAAACCACAGTAATCCTTGCTGGCTGATCGCTGCTCCAACCTTACTGTAAGGATGTTCCGGAGCTTGTTGAGCGAGCTGTTGGATTGCTTGAAAAGGAAACTCAACGGCGCTACCGCAGGGTAGTTTACCTAAGACATCAATCGAACCTGATGAAAAATGCAGCGCGCTTTGTCCTTGGCTGATCAGTGCGGTTTTTAAGCCTGCTTGTAAGCAGCGGATCCCTGCACTATAACCTGCAATCCCAGCGCCGATAATGATCACGTCATACTTCATCATAACGTCTCCTCCTGGCTCGATTGAATAGAAGGATGAGGAAGATCGCTGGCACCCAATAATCCTTCATAGATCCAATAACTAAATTCTGCCTCGCGCAGTGCATCTCCCCAGAAAATCGGTTTAATGCCTTTCCAGCGCTCTTCTAAAAATTCCACCAACAGTTGGCTTGATTGTTGACCAGAGACACCGCCATAGTCTTGAAATAAACTGGCGGCTCGGTAACTGCATAATTCACCTTGGCATGGCCCCATGCCTAGGCGTGTGCGGCGGCGTAAATCGACGAGATTATTAACATCTAACTGCTTAATCGCGTATTCAATCTCACCCGCGGTGACCATTTCGCATTCACAGATGATGGCTTGGCTTTTACTGTCTGCCGATAAAAACTGCTCAGCTCGCTCACCGTGACGATAAAGCGCCGATTCATAGACGGGTTTTGCTAAGCTGGCGGTTTTTTTGACCGGCTTTTCGGCTTGATTTGAACCAGGAAGAGGGCGGGTATGGGTAGAGCATGCCACCGTATTGCCCAATTTTTTGGCAACCATATCGGTCGCCCATTCGGCCATTAATCGATAGGTCATCAATTTGCCGCCAGTAATGGTGGTTAGCCCTTTCAGGCCATCGCGTTCTTGGTGGTCTAACAATACAATCCCGCGGCTGATATTGCGTCCACTACCATCATCATCGACCGCCACTAACGGTCTTACCCCTGCGTAGGCACGTAATACCCGAGTGTTGGCCATGATCGGAGCCAACTTCGCTCCTTCAGAGAGCAAAATATCTACTTCTTTCTCGCTGACGTGTAGATTGTCAATCTGGTCGTAGTCAATGTGTTCGGAGGTCGTGCCAATCAAAGAAATGGTATCACCGGGGACTAAAATATCGGCATCGGAAGGTTTACGACAGCGATTAATCACTAGGTTATTGATGCGATAGTCGAGAATGAGTAGCGATCCTTTGGCTGGGAACATCTTGATATTCAGATCAGCATACTCACAGATATTTTGTCCCCAAATTCCAGCCGCATTGATCACTTGCTTAGCAACAATATTAAATTGACGATGAGTACTGAGCTGCAGGCAGTGAACGCCGAGTACAGTATCACCTTGGCGAATAAGACCAGTAACTATGGTGCGGTTAAGGATCTGTGCACCATGCTCTTTGGCATCAAGTACATTAGCGGCACATAATCGAAAAGGGTCTAAGGTACCATCGGGAACTTGTACGGCGCCAATTAAAGCAGGGTTAACATTCGGTTCAAGACGCAGCGCCTCTTTAGCGCTGAGTTGTTTGGTGGCAATGCCCGCCGAGTGGCAAGCATTAATAAAGGTTTCTTGAAACGTAATATCATCTTCGGGCAGTGTGATGAACAGGCCTTCCGTTGCTTCCACACAGTGCTTAGCAATCTGTTTTAAAATTAGGTTCTCTTGGATACACTCTTTAGCAGATTCATGATCAGTGACGGCGTAACGAGCGCCAGAATGGAGTAGGCCGTGGTTTCTTCCGGTTGTACCTGAGGCGATATCGTCTTTTTCAACCAGAATGCATCGAATACCACGCAAAGCGCAATCACGCATAATCCCGGTTCCCGTCGCTCCGCCACCGATGATCACCACATCGGTTTCGATGGTTTGCTTCGTTGTCATGCTCATGACCCCTGCCTTAATTCTATTTACAATAAACTTACCATTAGTGTGCCATTTTAAGTTGAATATGTTCGATAGATTGCTCACAAAAGTTCGAACGAAAGATTTTTGGTGAGTGGTTATCGTCAAGTTGCTTATAGATAGCAAATGGCTAAACAAAATAGATGGGATTAGATGATTTTTATTTACTTATTGTTCACATGAGTTTTCGGCAGGCAAGCAAAGCAATATAACGAATGTAAACGCAAATTTTTGAATGCGAGTGAGTAAAAAGTGCCATTGTTCTTGATGTTAACTGTCGCTCTCTGCTCTACCATTCATCAGTTTTGAGCTTTTATTTTGATATATTGCCGACGTTTATATTAATTTTTTCGGATATTTAGTTGTAAATATGTTGTTC
>NZ_WXWK01000117.1:0-8559 GCF_009904835.1 Vibrio sp. V33_P6A3T137
ATCTAAATCTATTGGTTCAATAATTACTCTACGGTGAATACAAATCGAACGTTGGAAAAAGAAAAGTTAATCATTATTAATGCATAGCCATGCTACATATTCGTTACTCTCTTCATTGATTATTTTGCTTAGCAAGGCGTTATTTCAGAGATAACGCTTTATATAGAAATATCATAAAATGATGATCCAATAAAAATATGGCAGGGAATGTTCAAAGCAACCGATTACTTAGCTTAATGGGTGAAAGAATCGAAACTGCGCATCCATTAATTGAATAAATGTGATGAAAATCTCTTTTTGTACCGCTATACTCCGCGCTCGGTGTGCATCCGAACTCACCAATACAAGCCGTCATATGGAATAGTGAACGACCCTAGGATAGGACCAGCTCGTTAACTTTGCTTGTAAAGGTGCTTTATGAACAGACAACGGCGACCGCTTAGGTCATTACTTCCCTCCTACACTGCTAGCCAGTGCCGTAGCCTGTTCCCGCCTTTTATAAACATGACACCCACTCTCTTTCCATTCATTCACGACATCGAAAAAAATTATGACGATTATCTTTAGCTTATTGGGCATGCTGGTCTTGCTCGCTTTGGCGTATCTGCTCTCTGAGAAACGCGCGATTATTAATTGGAAAACGGTTTCACGAGCATTATTACTGCAAGTTAGTTTTGCGGCTCTGGTCTTGTACTTTCCTTGGGGACAAGCCGCCCTTGGTGCGCTCAGTCAAGGTGTTGCAAGTCTGTTAGGCTTTGCTGATGTAGGCATCGCCTTCTTATTTGGTGATTTAGCCAATACTGGGTTTATCTTTGCAATTCGTGTTTTGCCGATCATTATCTTTTTTAGCGCGCTTATCTCTGCGCTGTACTATTTAGGCATTATGCAAAAAGTCATCGCTTGGTTAGGCGGCGGGATCCAGCGCTTTTTAGGCACCAGCAAAGCCGAGTCTTTAGTCGCTACAGGCAATATCTTTTTATCACAAGGGGAATCGCCGCTATTAGTACGTCCCTTTTTGCCTAAATTAACCCGCTCAGAGCTATTTGCGGTGATGACTGGCGGTATGGCTTCTGTAGCGGGTAGTGTGCTCGGAGGCTATGCAGGACTCGGTATTGAGCTAAAATATCTGATTGCCGCTAGCTTTATGGCGGCGCCAGGTAGCTTGCTCATGGCGAAAATCATCGTCCCTGAAGCAGGAAAACCGTGCGATCAGACCGATGTACACATTGATGGTAGCGAACAAAGTAATGTGATTGATGCTCTCGCAAGCGGCGCAATGAATGGCATGAAGGTGGCGGTCGCAGTCGGAACCATGCTTATCGCTTTTGTCAGCGTGATCGCGATGGTCAATACTGGGTTAGAGAGCTTTGCTGAACTGTTTGGTTTACAAGGCATCACTTTACAGCTCTTACTTGGCTATCTGTTTGCACCACTGGCTTGGATACTCGGCATCCCTGCTCATGAAATGATTCAAGCAGGCTCTTATATCGGCCAAAAAGTGATCATGAATGAGTTTGTGGCCTTTATTGATTTTATCCAACATAAAGAAACACTGTCTGAGTACAGCCAAGTGGTGATTACCTTTGCTTTATGTGGCTTTGCCAATATTGGTTCGATCGCGATTCAGCTTGGTTCGATTGGGGTTATGGCACCAGAGCGTCGAGCAGAGGTCGCCAATTTAGGCCTGAAAGCCGTGATTGCTGGCACTCTTGCTAACCTAATGAGTGCTTGTTTGGCTGGTTTGTTTATTTCACTGTAAATCTCTTAATGAAGAAGGGCTTTGCCCTTCTTCATTATCTTATCTCTCTCATTTATTTTTTAATCTCCCCCCTTTGAGAGCAAGTGAGATCTTGTCTAATCTTCGCCCTTTTACGCTCAATGATCGACTGGATTACCCACTGGGTTTTGCCAGCTATTGCATCGAGAACCTCATGATTTACTCTTTTCTATTCTCCATAAATAAACTTTATTGTTGCATAATGGTCTGATAGCCAAGCTCAATACTCGCGACTATTCAATGAGCTAGGTTTGAAGTGTGTGGTTGCCTGTGCGTCTATCGACTTGGCATTGCAGGTAGTTAGCCAGTCTAGTCATTCCCTATACGCAAATCACTCGGTGATTAGGGTAAAGGCACACAGCAAACACCGCTACCATCTCTAATAGGAAAGGTATATCCTCCAATAATAAAGGACCGTTACCGCATGATAATGCATTCTCGTCAACGTTTAGTCACCGCGCTACTCGCTGGAGCACTATTAAGCTCCTCACCGCTATGGGCTGAAGAGCCTACTACCGATGACTCCATGAGTTACAGCAGTATTGTTGAAACCATGAGTCATAAAGAAGGTTTCCTTACTTTTTATCGCGACCAAACTACCGGTGAAACGTTATTTGCCATCAATGAATCACAGCTCAACCAGCCAATGATTTATCTCGCCCAAAGTCTGGATGGTATTGTTGAAGCAGGACATTTTCGGGGCAACTTTCGTGAAACTCGCGTCATCGAATTTCGCCGTTATTTCGATAGAATTGATATCGTTGCGTTGAATCCTCGTTTTCAATTTGACCCCAATAACCCTCTTTCCCGCGCAGCCAACGCGAATATTAGTCAAGCGACACTGGCAACCCTACCAATCATTGCCGAAGAAGAAGGACAAATCCTACTGAGCGCGGATCGATTATTCATCGGTGATGCACTGCATAAACTGACGCCAACTCTCGACAGACGTTCATCAGGAGCAGGGTTCATGATGGGTGAACTGCTCGAACATCGCTCGCGTTTTAGCGCGGAGCGCGTCTATCCACGTAATGTCGACGTGGTGATCGACTATGTATTCTTAAACAATGAGCCACAAGAGAGCTCGGCGGCTCAAGCCGATGCGCGGATCACGCAAATCCGTCTCCAACATTCATTGATTGCACTGCCTGAGAATGACTATCAACCGCGCGCCGATGACGCACGGATTGGCTACTTTACTCAATCGTTTGATCGGATGACCGATAGCAGTTGGGCACCTTATGGTGATGTGATTAATCGCTGGCACTTGGAGAAAAAACACCCAGAGCAAGATCTCTCAGAACCCGTAGAACCCATTGTGTGGTGGATAGAAAATACGACACCTCATGAATGGCGAGAAGCGATTCGTCAAGGAGTAGAAGGATGGAATATCGCCTTTGAAGCTGCGGGATTTAAAAATGCACTGGTCGTCAAAGAGCAGCCGGATGATGCCGAATGGGAAGCCGGAGATATTAACTATAACGTGCTACGCTGGACCTCTTCTCCTCAACCTCTGTTTGGTGGTTATGGTCCTTCACTAGCGAACCCTTTAACCGGTGAAATTATTGCCGCAAACATCATGCTAGAGCATATTTTTCTGTCTAATGTTTGGTTAACCGAGCAAGTGTTCGCGCCTGTGACTCCCACTCAGCAAACGCACACTCATATCATTAACGGACAACCAGTGCATTGCTCTGCCGCCCATTCTCTACAGCAAGGGTTAATGATGGCAAGAGCAACTTATGGTTTACCGACCGGAGAAGCCTTTGCCGACAATGAACGTTTACAGCAAGGATTACGCCATTTAGTGATGCACGAAGTGGGGCATACCTTGGGGCTGAATCATAATATGAAGTCTCATTCTTTATGGGATAATGAACAAATTCACGATAAGTCGCTCACTAAAGGGGTATTGTCGGGGTCGGTAATGGATTACGCACCGATTAACTTAGCCCCCGTAGGTAAACCGCAAGGTGATTATTACAGTTACTTACCTGGGCCTTACGATATCTGGGCGATTGAATATGGTTACTCTCCCGCACTTGCAGACCCTGAACAAGAGTCACAACGCCTAGAACGTATTTTACAGCGTTCCCATCAGCCTGAATTGGCATTTGCTAACGATGCAGATGACATGCGTTTTCCTGGGGTACACATCGACCCTCGGGCAATGATTGGCGCACACAGCTCGGACCCTATCACCTATGCGACACAACGTTTTGAGCTGATTAAGCATACCTATCCTCAATTATTGCAAACGGCGCGCGTACCTGGTCAATCCCATCAACAACTGTTGATTAGCGCTAATGTGCTCTTTAATCACTATCTCAATCAAGCCAATGTTGTTTCGCGCTATATCGGTGGTATTTATGTTGAGCGAGCGGTGGTTGGACAAGATCCACAAGTCAAACCATTTACTCCGGTTGCGCTTGCCGACCAACAGCGCGCAATGCGTACTTTAGCCAACTATGTCTTTGCCCCCGATGTCTTACAAGAAATGATGCCGCTACTCAATTATATGCAGCCTCAACGACGCGGGTTTGCTCGATACGGTATCAATGAGGATCCGAAGCCTCACCAACGCCTTTTTGCTATGCAGCAAATGATCCTCGATCATCTATTGCATCCTAACGTCACGATGCGTCTCAGCGATAGTCGATTGTATGGTAATCAATACAGTGTGAATCAGATGCTCAGTGAATTAACTAACGCTATTTTTGTCGATGCCAGACAAGTCAACAGCATCAGTCAAATGCTGCAGGTCAGTTATGTACAACGCCTGATTGTGATCGCAAATCTTGATAAAGAGAATGAAAGTGAGCACGATTTTGTGACCCGCTCTGAGGCCTTAGCTCAACTCCACACGATTCGTAAAATGCGTCTCTCAAGACATGTGAGCGATGAAGTGAAAAATCATTATCAGTTTATTAATCAGATGATCGATAGAGCTCTGAAATAATTATTAAAAAAACCGCTTCAAAAGTCGAGTAGACCTGAAGCGGTTATACATTTCAAAGCGGCGGATTAAAAAGTCAGCGAAAGGTTAGCCGCTACCCCCATCTGATGTTTACCAGCGTAGTTCCCGGCTAAATCAAAACGCACCACATCAAACGGACTAAAACCAATACCCGCGGTAATAGCATTATCAAGATTACTTTCTAAATCAATCTCATAGCCAGCACGTAGTTGCGCCCAGCGCCATGCATTACCTTCAATACCAAAACGTAAGAACTGAGTATCATCCCCTTTGCCGTCAAAACGAGATTGTTTGGTGAGATCTAAATCCACAGCAGCGGTGAAAGCATCCGTTACATAACTACCCGAGACGGTAACTTGAGTATCCAATTTGTATTGATTGATGCCATTAAATGTCGTGATTTTTTGACTAAACAGATCTTTTACCGCCACACCTGCGCGATAGTTATCTTTTAGCCACACGACTCCTAAATCGAGGTTAAAAGCGCTGTCACTGGTTTCACTCTGATCATAATCATCTAAATCAAATTCTTTAACACTTAAGCTCTGTTGATAAGTCTTGAGTTGTTGGATTTTCGGCGCCACACCGATAGCCCATTGATGACCGCGATACTGCACCATTTTCGCCACTGCAATCCCGTATTCGGAATAACCAAAGGCCATAAGATCAACACTAGAGTCTTGATAGCGATTGACCGGATCGGCATCATCACTGATCTGCGCTTTCGCGAGGATCTCAACATAGCCGCGAGCAAAAAAGTTCAGCGAAACTCGGTTCATCGGAATGGCGACGGCCACCCCCAAACCACCCGACACCGCAAAAGGTTTATTGTTATTTAAGTCATCTAAATAACGATTCAATCGATCTTGCGTTGCTTGTGAAGTATCACCAGCTTCAAACGCTTTGATCACATCTTGTAAATCATCAATCGTCGATAAATTATCATCGCTATCGCGCAGGTTAATACCGACGGCGGGTAATAGCACGCCAAAGTCATCTCGGCTACGATAAACCGCGGTTAACGCTGGGTTATAAAACGGCGCTAATAGATAATCAGAGGTGGTCACCCCAGTATTACCCATTGCATTCCCTCGCGCATCAGCGACAGCATTCGCCGCTAACGCAGAACCAGAAAAAAACGCCCCAAGCACCACTGCCAGTTGTGTGTATTTTTGCATATCCTTATCACCTTTACGTGAAAACACTCATCACTAAGGTTAATACACTAAAGGCTAAATCGCTAAATAACCGTTATTTTTTTAAATCGCGCACTCCATAAAGTGCAGTGCGCGACTTTCATCAATCGGATTTAAGCAGATCGAGGAGCAGATTTAACGACCGGCGTCTTGACTGCTGATGATGGGCGACGAGTACGATGTGAAGGACTCTTTTTCGCTGAATTAGAATTGGATTTGTTCGCAGGGCGTCCCTCACCGGACGTTTGACCACGATGACCCGTATTTTGCTGAGTCGCTGTCGGCTTCTTCACTTTTTTGGGCTTTTTAGGTTTAAGCGGACGACCATCTAACTTCGATTCAGGGACAACATTAGTGGGCTCAAAACCGGCCAAACTCATTCGAGGTAACACCGTTTGAATTAAACGTTCAATCGCAAATAACTCCGGTGCTTCCAATTCACACACAAATGAGATCGCTTTACCCACTTCTCCAGCGCGACCAGTTCGGCCGATACGATGGACATAATCTTCAGCGACTTTAGGCAACTCAAAATTGACCACTTGTGGCAATTGAGGGATATCAATGCCACGCGCAGCAATATCGGTCGCGACCAAAATACGTATATCGCCCGCTTTAAAGTCAGCTAACGCTCGAGTACGTGCGCCTTGGCTTTTATTACCGTGGATTGCCGCCGCGGTTAATCCTTGCTCATTTAAATAGGTCGCTAAACGGTTCGCACCATGTTTAGTCCGCATAAACACCAACACTTGTTGCCAATTACCCTCTTTGACCAACTTAACCAACATGGCTGGTTTCTTTTTCACGTCAGCGGGATAAATACATTGTTCAACAGTTCTTGCTGTTGAATTGGCAGGGCTGACTGAAATCTCAACTGGATTATTAACTAAGCCTTTAGCAAGCTCTCGAATCTCGGTCGAAAATGTTGCCGAAAACAATAAGTTCTGGCGCTTTTCTGGCAGTAAGTTCAAGATCTTACGAATATCACGAATAAAGCCCATGTCTAACATGCGATCCGCTTCATCCAAGACCAAGATTTCCAGTTGATCAAACTTGACCGCATTTTGGTTATACAGATCCATCAATCGACCTGGGGTAGCCACTAAAATATCCGCCCCTTTACACATCCGCTGCATTTGTGGGTTGACTTTCACTCCACCAAAGACGACGGCACTGCTTAATGGCAGATGACGACCGTAGACTAGAATACTTTCTTGAATTTGCGCAGCCAGCTCACGTGTTGGGGTAAGAATTAAAGCGCGCACCTGATTGGCTCGAACCTTTGGACCCTTTGATAAAAGCTCCAAAATAGGCAATGTAAAGCCAGCTGTTTTTCCTGTGCCAGTCTGAGCTGCTGCCATGACATCCTTGCCCTCTAATACCGCAGGAATGGCCTGCACTTGGATAGGCGAAGGCGTGTTATACCCTTTCTCTTCAATAGCTTTAAGGATTGGTGCAGAAAGACCGAGCGAGGTAAAACCCATATATGATTCTCAATAGTAATAAAATAAACAACGCAGCACCGCCGCGCAAAGTCCACCATTTTGAGGCCTTTACTATTGGGTAGCAACCGTTAATTACAAATACCGACCGATTGACGACTCACAACACCTTACGTTGAATGGCGATAATCGGGCTCTACATGAATCAACACCTCAGCATTAGGCAGCACAGCCATGATCGCCGCTTCAATTCTATCGCATTGTTGGTGGGCAGCATCGACACACATCGATTTAGGTACAGTAAGATGAAAATCAATATGACGGCGACGGCCTGAATAACGAGTACGTAACTGATGAAAGCTCATCTCTGGCCCACAAACACTTTTAATAGTTTGACTAGTCAGCGCTAACTCTTCGTCCGAAATACTATGGTCTAATAAAGGACGAAACGCTTCGCATAACAAACTCACCCCTTCACGAGAAATAAATACCGCAACAAAGATGGCCACAACCGCATCGATAAAATACCAGTCATAACCTAAGTATCCGGCGACTAACATCACCGATAGCCCCACCGCAACACCGAGTGAGGTTAATACGTCCGCTTTTAAATGCAGAGCATCCGCTTGTAGCGCGATTGATTCTTCTTCTTTCGCTACGCGATAAAGGTGTCTTGAAACCAATAAGTTAACCAGAGCAGAAATCAACATCACGACTACGCCTAGCCCTATCGCACTGACTGGCTGAGGATTAAACAGCTTACTGATCGCTTCATAGACAATCCATGCTGCAGCACCCAAAATCAATAACGCTTCTAATACGCCTGAAACGTTCTCAATTTTACTGTGTCCGTAAGGATGATTGTCGTCTGGTGGTAAATCGGAGGTACTAACGGCAAATAACGCAATTAATGCCGCAATAAGATCCATGGCAGAGTGTATGGCCTCTGAAATGATACTCACCGAGCCACTAAAAATCCCCACCGTCATTTTCATCACAATTAACGTGCTATTAGAACCCACCGAAATGAGTGCTGCGCTGGTTTTACGATTCATTATAGAACTCCACAAAAACACTCTGCTCATCGACGCGAATCATAGCACAAGTTTTTTACACAATACGTCTATAATTTCCATAAAAAAACAACCATAAGCATGGTAAATGAAT
>NZ_WXWK01000031.1:0-8463 GCF_009904835.1 Vibrio sp. V33_P6A3T137
CAAAAAATGCTATCATCGGCGGCATTTTTTAAAGGTAAGTAAAACTAACCTTTTGTTTATCATCATCCAACAACTTGGAATTTTTTGTGTTAACGACTGCAAACATCACCATGCAATTTGGCGATAAGCCATTATTTGAAAATATCTCGATTAAATTTGGTAATGGCAATCGCTATGGCCTGATTGGCGCAAACGGTTGTGGTAAATCCACCTTTATGAAAATCCTTAGCGGTGAACTTGAACCCTCTTCTGGTACGGTTTCCACTGATCCCAATGAGCGGATGGCAAAGCTGGGTCAGGATCAGTTCGCTTTTGAGAACTATACCGTGGTCGATACAGTGATCATGGGTCATAAAGAATTGTGGAAAGTAAAAGAAGAACGCGACCGCATTTATGCGTTACCGGAAATGACCGATGAAGATGGTATGCGAGTGGGCGATCTTGAAACTGAATTTGCTGAAATGGACGGCTATTCAGCAGAAGCTCGCGCCGGAGAGTTGCTACTTGGGCTTGGCATTCCTGAAGCGCAGCATTTTGGTTTAATGAGTGAAGTGGCTCCTGGTCTGAAACTTCGAGTTTTGCTGGCGCAAGTGTTATTTGCCGAACCAGAAATCATGCTGCTTGATGAACCGACCAACAACTTAGACATGCATACTATCGCTTGGTTAGAGCAAGTACTGCTGGCGCGTAACTGCACCATGATCATTATTTCTCACGACCGCCACTTTTTAAATACCGTATGTACTCATATGGCGGATTTAGACTATGGTGAGCTGCGTCTTTTCCACGGTAATTACGATGAATACATGAGCGCCGCTGAACAAGCTCGTGAGCGTTTACATGCTGACAACGCAAAGAAAAAGGCGCAAATCGCTGAGCTACAAACCTTTGTGAGCCGCTTTTCTGCTAACGCTTCAAAAGCCAAGCAAGCCACGTCGCGTCAAAAGCAGTTGGATAAAATTCAGCTACAAGAGGTTAAGCCATCAAGCCGTCAATCTCCGTTTATTCGCTTTGATCAAAAGAAAGAGCTATTTCGTAATGCGTTAGAAGTTGAAGGTCTAAAGCAAGGTTATGGCGATAATATTCTGTTTGATAACGTCAATTTAATGGTAGAAGTGGGTGAGCGCATTGCCATCATCGGTGAAAACGGGATTGGTAAATCAACCATGCTCAATACCTTAGCAGGTGCAATGGAGCCGATGGCAGGCATGATCAAGTGGTCTGAAAACAATCACATCGGTTTCTACGCGCAAGATCACGCCCATGATTTCAGTGAAGATATGACGTTATTGGATTGGATGAGCCAGTGGAAAAACGAAGGGGAAGATGAGCAAACGGTGCGAGGCATTTTAGGTCGTATGCTGTTTTCACAAAACGACATCAAAAAGTCGGTTAAAGTGATTTCTGGTGGTGAACAAGGTCGAATGCTATTTGGTAAGTTAATCATGCAAAAACCGAACATTTTGTTGATGGACGAACCAACCAACCACATGGATATGGAATCGATTGAAGCGTTGAACTTGGCGTTAGAGAACTACAAAGGTACTTTGCTGTTTGTCTCCCATGACCGCCAATTCGTTTCGTCTATTGCCACACGGATCATTGAAATAACTAAACAAGGCGTCAACGATTTCCACGGCACCTACGATGAATACTTGGCGAAACAAGGTTTGATAGGCTAATCAGGTACATCATGAACCTCTATGAAGCCATCGCATTGCGCGATGGCTTTTTTTATCGTAGAGCGGTTTATGGATGACTAGTCATTTTTACAATCAATGAAAATTATACCGTACAACGCTCAACCACTTTATCCATATAATGACGAGCTACGCGATTGGTTAATTTAATCGTTAATTCATAAGGGATGGTGCCAATATGCTTGGCTACCGTTTCTACTGGTAAGTTTTTTCCCCACATTTCTACGCTATCACCCACTTTATCCATCGCATCAGGCCCAAGATCTACGGTTATCATGTCCATGGATACTCGCCCGACAATTGGCACTTGGCGGCCATTAATAAATACTGGCGTACCTGCTGGGGCAGAGCGTGGATAACCATCACCATAGCCCATCGCGATAACGCCGATTTTCGTATCTCGTTTTGCATACCAAGTTTCACCATAGCCGACAGGTTGATTCGCGGTATGTTGACGAACAGCAATCAAACGTGTGGTGACGGTCATTACCGGCAGTAATTGGTGATCTATTCCCGAATGATAAAGGCTAGGGGAAATGCCGTACAAAGCTATCCCTGCTCTGGCGACATTGAACTGTGATTCTGGCCAAAATAAAATACCTGCCGAGTTAGCCAAACTTTTCGGGCCGGAATACGGAAACGCCGCTTGTGAAAAACACTCGATTTGTTTCAGTGTTGCAGGATGAGAAAGATCGTCGGCACAGCTAAAATGGCTCATAAAACCGAGTTGACCTTTAAGTTTTCCGCTTCGTTCAATGCGCTGCACATATTCTGTCACTTGTTCTGGCTGAACTCCAAGCCGATGCATTCCAGTATCAATTTTCAACCAAATGCTGATAGGGTTAGCCAAGTTACTTTGTTCTAAATCTCGTAATTGCTCTTCACAATGAATGACGGTTGCGAGTTTGAGGTCGGCGGCACGTTGTAAATCGTCAGCACAGAAACAGCCTTCCAGTAGCAGGACTGGCTGATCAATCCCATTAACGATAAGCTCTTCTGCTTCTTCGACTCGTGCTACGGCAAACCAATCTGCCATTAGGAGCGCTTTTGCCAACTGGACGGCACCATGACCATAGGCATCCCCTTTGATGACAGCAATCAGTTTTTGCTGTCCAGAGAGTGACTTTAAACGTAAATAGTTATGGCGAAGTGCGATTAAGTCTATTGAGGCCTGAGCGGTTTTCATACAACATCCTATGTACTTGAAATTCGTCTCTCTACATCAGAGATAACGGTCAACTTTTGGTTATTATGTAGCAAGTTTGTATGGTTTGTTAGTCTTTTGTGGTTTCATTGACTGTGATCTTGCTAATAATGTTGTATAAAATGTTGTTTGTTTTTGCTTGGGAAGAACGCTGTACCTTTCTCAAGGTGATTTTCAATTAAAAATACTGGCTTTAAGATAAAAACAGAATGTTTGATTTTGGTTATATAAAGATAGCTAATCGGGGAATGGGTTTCTGAAAGGGGGGTAATTAAACCATCTCTATCGTATAAGTTTTTGTTTTAAAAAATAGTTAATACGTGCTGCAGTTCATACTTTGAGCCATCGTAATGGTCTATGTCTTGATTCCGCTTTCCCACTAATAAAACCATTGGTAGCATAAGGTTATTGATGAGTAAACGATGTGGATACGATGATGACCGATGATCTTTTCTCTATTGTGACCAATCCAATCTTAAACCCGAAACAAAAAACGTTTGCCTTAGCGGCTCAAGCAGAAGCCAGTTTACCTTATGTCTCTCGCAGCCCAGAATTAATTGAGGCGATGGAGCAAGGCATTATTTGTGATATGTATGAGGGCCATGCACCGTTTAAACCTCGTTATGTCTTACCTGATTATCAACGCTTTCTAACTCAAGGTTCGCGCTATTTAGAGTTAACCCCTGCAGAAGATTTTGATGATGCATTAATGAAATTAATGGTGTTGTATCATCATGTACCCTCAGTAACCAATATGCCGGTATTCTTGGGCTACCTTGATCAACTGTTGCTACCTTATTGCGATGATGTGACTGACGAGCATCTTTACCGTTCCTTAAAACGTTTTTGGATTCAATTAGATAGAACGCTTCCCGATGCCTTTATGCATGCGAATATTGGCCCAGAGGATAATCGTGTTTGTCGCATGGTGTTAAAAATCGATGCTGAATTACAACAAGTTGCTCCTAATTTAACACTCATGTGCGACCCAGAGCGCACGCCAAACAGCTTACTTCGTCAAGCAACGGATAATATTATCCATTGCAGTAAACCACATATTGCGAATTGGCCTTTACATCAAGCCTTCTTTGTTGAGCAAAATGTGCAACCTAGTTTCGGCATTGTCAGTTGTTATAACGCCTTGCCTGTTCGTGGCGGTGCAAATACCTTGGTACGCTTGAATCTTAAAGCCGTTGCTGAACAAGCACAAAATATCGATACGTTCTTAAATCATACGCTGCCTTATTATTGCCACTTGATGTATGAGTTGATTGAGCAGCGTTGCCGTTTTTTGCATCAACAATCCAACTTTTTTCAAGGCTTTTTAGTCACAGAAGGGCTGATTGAAGAAGCTCGCTTTGCGCCAATGTTTGGTGTTTATGGCATGGCCGAAGCGGTCAATCATTTATTATTGGGTAAGGCAGAATATGGGCGCGACTCTGCGGCTAACCAACTCGCATTAACGATCAGCCAAACTTTAAGTGACATTGTCACTACAACGCCAGTCACTTATGGCTTAGCCAATCGAGCTTTACTGCATTCGCAAGGTGGGCTATCCATTGATACGCAGACCACACCAGGAATTCGAATTCGTTATGGTCAAGAGCCAGATCCGGTTAGCTATTTATTAGCCTTAGCACCGCAGCACGCTTACTATCCTTCTGGAGTCAGTGAGATTTTAACTCTAGACGAAACCATTAAAGCCAATCCTCAGGCGTTAACCGATCTCTGCTTAGGCGCTTTCGCTCATGGAATGAGAGAGTTCACTGCTAATACTCACGGAAATGATTTAGTGAGAATTACTGGTTATATGGTGAAAAAATCGGACTTAGAAGCGTATTATCAACAAGGCTCTCGCACGAATACGACGGCACTCGGCGCTGAAGCGTGCACCGAAACAAAAGTCACTCAACGAGCACCAAGAGTGGTGAGTCATGAATTTATTGCAGGTGAGTAATGCAGACCACAGTGATTTCGGATAATGATGAGATAACGATCCAACGCTCAATAACGGGGCAAGTTGCTCGATTGCTGCCTTATTCTGTGGTCGATGGGCCCGGCAACCGCTTGGTGTTTTTTCTCCAAGGCTGTAATTATCGCTGCCCGGCTTGTCATAATCCGCAAACGATTGCTCGCTGTCATGAGGATTCTCAAGCGATGACAGTGTTTGACGCTGTTGAGCAGATCTGGCAGCGGCGACACTTCATTACCGGCATTACTCTCAGTGGTGGTGAGGCGAGTTTACAAATCAAATTTGTTCGCGAGCTATTCAAAGCGGTGAAAACCATACCCGAACTGTCATCATTGACATGTTTACTCGATAGTAATGGCAGTCTTTCGCTCAAGCACTGGCAAAGCTTGTTGCCTTGGATGGACGGGGCAATGATCGATTTAAAAGCGTGGCATGAAAGGTGTCATTATCAATTAACTGGGCATAGCAATGTGCCCGTTAAACGGTCGTTACACTTTCTGGCTGAACATGGCAAATTAAGCGAAGTGCGTTTATTACTCATACCTGAAAAAACAGACTATGACCTATATAGCGAGTCATTAGCGCAATATTTAAATCAGTTACAACAGTTACAGTCAGCTCAGGGGGCGGCTTTTCAACTACGTGTTAATGCTTTTGCCAATCATGGTGTTTCTGGCATCGCTAAATCGTGGTCTGCGGCCACCCCGGAGCAAGTGAGCCGTTTAATGGCAAAACTTACTGATGATGCACTTTCCTATTAGCCTTGGTTAGAATAGCGATTGTACAATTCATTGGTGGAAGTTATGATTTGGCGTTTAAATCACAGAATGTATCTTGGCTAATGGAAAAGAATAGCTTCACCGACCTGATAGAGTATTTAATTGCCGATTCTGGGTACAGTAAACTGCAGTTGGCAGAAAAAGCGGGTATTTCACGTTCAAGTTTATACAATCTTATTAAAGGTGAGGTTGGTGAATGTAAATTATCGACATTGATTTCTCTTGCTGCGGCACTGAAAGTGCATCCTTTTGAATTGATTCAACCGTTTTTACGTCAATCAAAACCGGCAAATACAAGAACAATCAGTACCGAATTTATTGAAGATGTCACTTATCCTGATTACTCCCTAGTCATCCCCAATCAACGTTTTACTAAAATCTGGTCGGTACTCAACTCGGGTCAACAAGCATGGGAAAACCTCTTTCTTACTTGTCAAGATCAGCCCATTAATGGCAAAGAGAATTATGGTCTGCACCCCGTCAATCGCGCAGTGCCAATTCCTTATACTGAACCTAATCAAAGAGCGTCAGTGATGGTTGATTTTATTGCTCCTAGCTTGCCTTGCACCGTTATGTCTGAATGGAAAACGACAGACAGTAATGGGCAACTGGTTTTTCCTCATAAAAGCCCGCTTTATTGTCTCGTTAAAGTCTGTAGTTACTGAGTCGCTACTGACTATTATTTATTTTATGGAATGGAATCACGTGTTGATATCTAATGTATCGCGCCACTATTTTAACGGCCTTAGTTATGTCTTATTTGTTACGTCTTCATCATGGGTATTGGCTGAATCCGATGTACCTACGATGACAATTATCGGTTATCAACCGAGCTCCTTACCAATAGTATCGTTCAATCCTTATTCGCAGACGATCAATCATTGGTCAATCCAGCAAGCACCACAGTTTGCCGATAATAATTTCTCGACCTTAAGTTTCTATACTCCAAACATGCAACCAGATCGACTAGGCTCAGGGACTGGCGAAGATTATCGGCTACGTGGTTTTAATACTGGTGGACGTTTATTGCTTGATGGAATTTTAGATAATCAGAGTTTTTATACTCGTGACCGAGCAACTTATGAGCGAGTAGAGATCATTAAAGGTCATAATAGTGTCTTGTATGGTGCAGGCTCTCCCGGTGGATCAGTCAATTTTGTTAGTAAAAAGCCACGTTGGATAGCTCAGACAGACGTTAGTCTTGCGTTAGGAAATGAAGGTTATCGGCAACTGAGCTTCGATAGTACTGGTCCAATCAATGATAAATTTGCTTATCGTACCGTCTTATCTGCCTATGAGCGTGATACCTGGAAGCAAAATGTTTCAGAAAATCCGATAACTTTACTTAATGCATTAAGTTGGCAAAATCAGCTGAGTCAACTAACGGTGTCTTGGGAGTTCAGTGATCACAATTACCCGTATGATTTTGATAACGTCTATGCCAATGGCGCACCTGTATTCGGTGTCTCTTATGTTCATCCAGCAAGCGAAGCCAAACATCGTTATCATCGAGCCGATATCCAGTTTTATCATGACTGGACGAATGATTGGCAATTGGATGCTATCTATCGATACATTCAAGGTACTCGTCAAGAGCGACAAGTTGGATTTTTTTATTTAGTCAGTGATGATAAGCCATTAGTCGGTTTTTATCAGCGAGTGGATGAAACCTTTCATCAACATACCGCGCAGGTGGCTGTGACTAAACACAGCCAGTGGGCTAACAAAGCACAACAGACACGTTTGGGTATCAGTCATCACCGTACCAATGCCGTTGGTGATAATGCCAGAGCGGTCGGATTGTTTTCGTTAGATATCTATCAACCCGATTTTTCATTTACTTTACCCAGTACGGAGCAATTAATTCCCAGAAAAACCGATTTAGCATGGAAAGAAAATGCTTGGTTTATCCATCATGGTATTGAGTTAATGCCAAATTGGTATTGGGCGGCAGGATTGCGGAGTAGTGATTATCAATTAAGTAACCAACGTAATCAGCTCATCTTAGGTGAGAACCGTAACCGACATACTAGTTATGCAAGTGGTCTGAATTGGCAAGCCAGTCGAGATCATCAATTTAGGTTAAGCTACAGCCAATCGTGGTTACCTAATAATGGACAAAGCTCAACGGGCGATTACTTTGAGCCTAGCCGAGGATCTCAGTGGGAGCTTGGATGGCAATGGCGAAAATTAACCTATTGGTTTGATATGGCAGTATTTGATATTCGGCAGGATCAGTTGTTAATGCGTGATCCTCAAGATCCGAGTGCAAGAATATTAGCAGGCGAAAATCACACCAAAGGAATTGAACTCAGCGGGGTATTGGCTCTGACTCAACAATGGCAACTGTATCTAATGAGCAGTTGGTTAGACAGCGAAATGGTCAAAAGTGATAACTACCAAGGAAAGCAATTGCCAGGCGTTGCAAACCATCAGCAAGCTGCAATGCTAATTTATCAACCCCAGCCTGAACTGCAATGGACATTAGGGATGGTAAGGCAGCCTAAACGTTGGGGGGATTCAGATAATACCTTTAAAGTCGATGGGTATGTACGTTGGGATAGTGAAGTTCGCTGGCGATTAAAAACGAATAGCGAACTATCTGCGAGCATACAAAATATTACTGATAAAGATTATGTGTCTTACATCGGTGGTCGTGATTTTGCTCGTTTCGGTGAACCACGAACGTGGCGAGTGACATTCCTTCATCATTGGTAATAGTGAGATAAAGCGATATTTATCTGTAATTTGTGATCCAGCAGGGTCAACTGTCCAACCAATTGGACACTAGGCTTGCTACTCTAATTG
>NZ_WXWK01000147.1:0-8412 GCF_009904835.1 Vibrio sp. V33_P6A3T137
AATGTATTAGCCCATAAGAATTTTTTTAATTTTTAGACTATCGGACTTTATTCTTTACCGCCATTAAGCATAATGAACATATTCAATAATCACTTGATTACCTTCTATTGACACATGCTGAATATCACCATCAATGATCACACGACTGGTTAAACTGATCGCTTGCTGATTATAAGCAGCCGCCGTTTTTAAACTCGGTATCACCATATGGGGTTCAATATGCAAATGTCGACAAAACTGGCTAATAAAAGTCATCGACAAAGGACTATCACCGCGCAGAAGTTGAGAAAACTCTACTTGGGTTAAGTTGAGTCGTTTCGCCATCTGCATCTGAGTTAAATGCATTTTGGCTTTTTGTGACATCCATACGTTGTATAAGGCTTGGCGGTCTTCAGCGCTAAACTCCATTATTTATCCTTTAACGAGTGCAACAGGTAATCATTGCACAGGGTGACAAAAAGGCTCCGTGATGATGTCAGTGGGAAGTTAAGGTCTGTTTAAATTTATTTAACTTAATTTTTAATATCACTCGGCCGCTGGCGATAGCTAGCTCATTAAATACATTGATCAAGCGATAAATAGGATGAGCGAGCACTAGAGAGATATCGATAACCTCCTTTGCATCACCATACATAGAAAAGAGACACAGCAGAGAAAAAATTTCTCTGCTGTGTCATTCATGATAAAGGGATTTTAAAACCAGCTTGCGAATAAACGTTTGATCCTATCTAAGGTTCGTTTAAACCAACTGCCTTGCTCAACGCTTTCTAAAGCCACCAAGGAAGCTTCACCGACCTTGCGATCATCGACTTGATAAATCACTTTACCAACAATATCACCTTTTTGGATCGGAGCTTGTAAATCCTTATTCATTTCGATCAAGCCACTGAGCTTAGGTAACTCACCTTTAACGACGGTTAAATAGGTTGTCTCAGCGACCCCAACAGGTAACTGATCTTTTTTGCCCATCCACACTCTCGCCTGCTCAATCGGCTCTCCAGCTTGATGAGGCGCTATGGTTTCAAAGAAACGGAAGCCATAGCTTAGCAACTGCTTACTATCGGCTTCTCGGCCTTTAGCGCTATTGGAACCCATAACGACAGAGATCAAACGCATGTTACCATTGGTCGCCGAGGTGGTTAGACTAAAACCAGCCCCGCTAGTAAACCCTGTCTTCATACCATCGACATTCATGCTCCGATCACGTAATAAACCGTTACGGTTGTATTGAGTGATGCCGTTATAAGTAAACGACGTTTCACTATAGAGCGGGTAAATTTCTGGTAGATCACGAATAATCGCTTGCGCCAGCTTAGCGATATCATAAGGCGTACTGTATAGACCTGAACTGTCTAATCCATGCGGATTGGTAAACGCCGTATTCATTAGCCCAAGCGTTGCAGCCCAAGAATTCATTAAATCAACAAACGCATTTTCAGAACCAGCCACATGTTCTGCGATAGCCACACTCGCATCATTACCAGATTGAACAATCAAGCCGCGATACAAATCCATCATATTGACTTTCGTGCCTACCTCAATAAACATTTTTGAGGAATCGGGAAAGTTTCTCGCCCATGCTCTTTGGCTAATTACCACTTGATCATCAGGGCTAATGTTACCCCGCTTCATTTCTTGTCCGGCAACGTATGACGTCATCAGTTTCGTTAAACTCGCTGGATTCAATTTATTATGAGCATTGTGTTCAACTAAAACCGTACCCGTATGGTAATCCATCAAGACATAACCTTTCGCAGAAAGCTGCGGAGGATTGGGTACCACAATCGGTGTTGCATTACTTACCAGGGGAATAAAAGACAAGCACGTCGCAGAAACGACAATAGACTTGATATTTTTCATAACTCGCATCCCAAAATCAAAGAGAAAAATAGTATAACTAACTGACTAGATTACCCTGTTTTTCTTTACTCACTCTTACAGTAGTGTAAATGAACGTAACAAGCCTTCCCATACTTAACCACTGGAAAAGCGAAAAGTGCCAACAATTCGCCTTTATCACTGAGAATGTGTGCGTTAGTTAACAAAAAACCGAGCCTGATGACTCGGTTTGAAAGTAGATGCAGCCAAACAATTTAGGCTTTATTTTGATTGGCTGACCAAACGTACAGCAATTCTAGTGCGATGGTAGCACCAGCTAGCGCGGTCATTTCACTTTGATCGTAGGCAGGAGCGACTTCAACCACATCCATCCCGACTAAGTTGATACCTTTCAACGCGCGAATAATTTTCAAAATTTTATCGGTATTAAGTCCACCGCACACCGGTGTACCAGTACCTGGAGCAAACGCAGGATCGAGGCAATCGATATCAAAGGTTAAATATACCGGTTTATCAGCAATGATAGTGCGAATTTGCTGCACAATCTCTTCCACCGACATATCGTTGGCTTGCATCGCGTTGATAACATTAAAGCCATGTCCTTCTTGCTTATACTCAGTACGAATACCAATTTGCACCGAATGTTTAGGGGAAATCAATCCCTCTTTCGGCGCATGATAAAACATCGTCCCATGATCATAAGCACTGCCATTAGCATAAGTATCCGTGTGTGCATCAAAATGAATCAACGCCATTTCGCCGAACTGCTTAGCATGAGCACGCAAAATCGGTAAGGTCACAAAGTGATCGCCCCCGAGAGCCAACAAGGTTTTACCATTTTTGATGATTTCACCCGCCGCTGCTTCAAGACGATAGGTAAAATCTTCCGCATCGCCGCAATCGAACACTAAATCACCAGCGTCAATCACTTTCGTCTGGGCAAATAAGTTGAAATCCCATGGGAATTTCTTTCCTTCCCAAGCAAGATTCACTGAAGCACGACGAATCGCATCTGGCCCCATACGAGCGCCAGAACGACCTGAAGTCGCCATATCTAACGGCACACCGAGTACGACCACATCGGCATCGCTATCAATCGGGTTTCTCACATACGGACGACGGACAAAGGTCATCGCATTGGAGTAGAGTGAATAATCAGTTTTCGTAAACAAATCATTCATTTAAAAATCCTCTAAATAAGTATAACCACTCAAGCCTTGCTCTAGCTCTGCTAAAACAATCTCTTGCTCTGCGGCCGCCACACGTTGGCTGACCAATTGACGGTAATTAGCACGAATCGCATCAACATCAATATGCACATAGCGCATCATATCTTCTACGGTATCGCCTTCATTGATCGAGGTAATTTCTGCGTCTCCGCTGTCAGTAATATTGACCACCACACTGTGGGTATCACCAAACAGATTGTGCATATCACCCAAAATCTCCTGATAAGCACCCACTAAGAAAAAGCCCATTAAATACGGTTTATCCTTTGACCAAGCCGGCACCGGAAGGGTAGTTTCAATCCCCTGCCCCTCAACGTACTGCTCAATCGCACCGTCTGAATCACAGGTGATGTCTAGCATGACGGCACGGCGATCTTCAACATTTTGTAAATCGGACAAAGGAAGCACAGGGAACACTTGATCAATACCCCATGCATCCGGTAATGATTGAAATAAAGAGAAGTTAACAAAGAATTTGTCCGCTAATCTTTCTTGCAGCTCATCAAGAATGGGGCGATGGAAACGATTCTTAGTGCTCATTTTCAAACGTAATTCATAGTAAATACGCAGTGAAAGCTGCTCAATCCATGCACGGTGTTGTAAGTTGATCACGCCCGAAGCAAACAGAGTATGCGCTTCTGATAAATCACTTTGCGTATCATTATAAATTTCAATTAATGCACGTGCATCGGTACCTTCTCGTAAGGTTTCCCAACTGCGCCACATATTTTGCATCAGCACCGGCGCATCCGTTTCTGGCTCGCTGATCTGCTCAGGCATATACGCTTCTGTACCAATAACATTGGTAATCAACACCGCGTGGTGAGCGGTGATTGAGCGACCGGATTCAGAAATAATAATCGGTTTCGGTTGCTCATACAGATTACACATATCAGCAACAACATTGACAATGTTGCGTGCGTATTCTTGTAAACCATAGTTCATCGAGTTCGATGATTGGCTTCGCGTACCGTCATAATCAATCGCTAAACCGCCGCCGACATCAAAATAATCGATCTGCGCACCAAGCTCTCTGAGCTCACAATAAAAACGAGCAGCTTCATTGACCCCATTACGTACGTCACGAATGTTGGCCATTTGTGAACCTAAATGGAAGTGCACCAGTTGCAAAGCTTCAAGTTGATTTTCAGCTCGCAGACGCTCGACCACTGTTAACACTTGTGAAGCTGCTAAACCAAATTTGGATTTTTCACCGCCACTGGATTGCCATTTACCCGCCCCTTGCGACGCTAAACGAATACGGAGCCCTAGACGAGGTTTCACGCCAAGACTTTTGGCTTCTTTTAGGATCAGATCGAGTTCTGAAAGCTTCTCCAAGACGATGAAAACTTTGTGACCTAATTTTTCACCGATTAACGCTAAACGAATGTATTCGCGATCTTTATAACCATTACAAACGATCACTGAACTGGCCTGTTGCGCCATCGCTAGCACGGCGAGCAACTCGGGTTTACTGCCTGCTTCAAGGCCCAATTGCTTAGTTTCGAGTTCAGCTTGACTGGCTAATATTTCGTCCACTACTTCTTTTTGTTGGTTCACTTTAATCGGATAGACCAACAAATATTTATTAGGGTAATCACACTCTTCAATCGCTTGATTAAAAGCGTCACAGATATTGTGCACACGTTGGTGCAGAATCTGTGGGAAACGAACCAATACCGGAAGATTAAGATTACGAGCTTCAAGTTGTTTGACTATCGAGCTCAATGCGGTCGGATGAGCATTATCCTTTCTTGGTGAAACGGTCACTTCACCATGGTCATCAATGCCATAAAAACCTTGGCTCCAATAATGCACATTGTAGTCCGCACGAACACGATCTAATTTGGATGATTTTTCCACTTGATATCTCACAAAAACAGAGAGAATGTAGTGACAGCCACATCATGCCATCACACCTGACACCCTAAATGTCACGCGCTTTATCGGTGAAAAGAGAGGGTGTGTCTAATGATAATAATTTGTCGTTAAGACAAGCTTTAGTTATGGCTAGCACCAATGAGCAAAAATCATAAAAACCTCCGTATTCCATCGCTCCATAGACAGTCAATGAACGCCTTTCATCGATTAGAGAAGCCTGAGCCATTTGGTTGTTAAATCGCCAAAATCATCCAAATCGCTATCGCGGCTTTAAGTACCAAAGGACAATCTTAATTGTGGTTGATTAACGCATTGAAGTTTTTGTTACTGTACAGCGATTCAAAATCGGGCTCTTCAAGAATTAAATCGCGCATTGAAGGGCTTATCTCTATCGCCCGTTGAATATCTTCCAACGCTTGTTCATCTGCGCCTAAACGAGCATAAGCACACGCGCGCTGATACAACGCAGGCCCGTTATCGTCATCGAGTTCTAACACTCGGTTACATAAACTCATCGCCCAGTGATATTCTTGCATTTCCATAACGGCATCAGCTTTATAGGTTAACGCTTCGAGATCGCCAGGACGAATTTTGAGGATTTCGTCATACACTTCAATTCGCTGTTCTGCCGTCTGCACACTTTGCGATCTCAGCCATAAATTATGGATCTCATTAATCACTTCAATTTCACGGTTATTGTCAGTAATAATCCGGCTTTTGCGCTTTAAATCTTGCTCTAAAGCGACAAACTTACGTTCATATTCTTGAGCGATTTTATTAATGCTTTTATCGGCCATCTCCCGAGTATTATGTTTTACTTCACGCAGCGATTGCCAACCAATTAAAGCCACTAAAGAAGCCACACCAGCAATGACATAGAAAAAGTAAGTCACGGTAACATTAGAATAACTCAGTGACCGATCGGCGACGGACAATTCACGGTCGGTAATTTGAATGGTTAAGCGACGTTCTAAATCTTGTTGATCCTGACGTAATGCTCTCAATTCATCGAGGATGTAACGTTCGACTAATGGCCTATCCAAAAGTGGCGATTCTGAATATGGCGGCTCACGATCTTCCTGTGCCCAAGCGACTGACCCTATCAGCATCACCATGGCAAAGATTATTCGGTAAATGTGTCGCACGTACTACGCTCCTTACTGTTTTACTGCCACGTTTCGTTTAGCGATTGATTTAGCTTGCAGTGGTGTCGATATTAACGGCATGGTTTCGACTTATCACATGATCATCAGAATCATGGAAATACACACCCTGTTCATCCACCACTCACCTTATATGACTTGGAGATGCCAATGGAAAACATTTCAATTCAAAGCATCAGCAACCAAAAAACGGGCCTATTTTTTATAATTAAGCGTTAATATTAACAAATTTAAGTCAAAAAATCATCAAAACGCTTAACAAGCAGCATAAAAATTGTTTCGAACTCTATCCATACTTTCTCTATCCTACCTCCACGAAAAGAATTCGATTGAAATTCCGTGTATTTCAGTTATTTTCACTGCCATTTAATGGATTCATCTCACATCACTTGCCGTTGCAGGTAAGCGGCAGATAAGAGTCGAGCATGACTCTCATCATCCCTATAAAGATAGATAAACCATACGATTGGAGAGCAACGAACCTAGCCAGCATCGCTGCGTTTCAAGTAGAAAGAGGATAACTGTATTATGCAAGTGCTTTCTTTATTACAAGATAACTACCAATGGGCACTCTCTGTGCTCATCTTACTGCTCTATCCTAAACTGGTTTTTTTGAGTTTGCGGGTATTGGATAAAACCGTTGGGCAACGGGAAGATAGTGACCGATTACAGCGGGTTAAATGGCTACTCAAAACCTCGCTTTTTGTGATGATTCTCTTAGGGATCATGATGATCTGGGGGATCGAATTACGTGGGCTGTTGGTGATCGGCTCTTCGCTGTTTGCTTTGATCGGGGTGGCTTTATTCGCAAGCTGGTCTTTACTCAGTAATATTACCTCCTTCTTAGTGCTGTTTATCCAAAATCACTGCCGAATCGGATCTTGGGTAAAAATCATCGATGGGGGTAACTTTATCGAAGGACGATTGGTAGATATGACGCTATTTAATGTCGTACTCGAAACCTTAGACGGTAATCGAGTTCTCTACCCGAATAATTTATTTATTGTTCGTCCAGTTGTGGTTCTCGCCAAAGCTCCCGAAAAAAGTGCCAAAAAAACACAAAAAAAACAATTACCAAAGCTAGCACATCGAAGTATTGATTGATGTTCACCGCTACCCTGATCAAAGGCTGAATAATCAGCCTTTGATGTCCAAACCGTGTATCTCCGAACGACTACGCGTTCGCGATTTGACGATGCCCCTCTTCAAGATGAACAAAATCAACCAGATCATCCCCTGACACTTGATACGCTTGTCCAAAACCTTTCACAAACAATCCATGCTCTGGCTTTAAGCAAAATAGTGAGAAGTCTTCAAGTTGACTGAGGTTATCAATAATGTCACCAAACCGCTGTTGCATTTGTTCAATCACCTGTTGCCATAGCGGCGAGTGACGTTCAACCATGCTCGCTTGGGCATCAAACGTTAACCGCTTGCGGGCAAACAGCTGCTTAGCCGTCGATTCATCTTCAATCATCATGATCGATACTTGAGGGTTGACCGCTAAATTACGCGCATGACGCGCAATATGAGAAATCAGAATAAAGTAGCCTGCTTGATTTTGTACAAAGGGAGCATAACTTACATTTGGTTTACCTTGTGCATCAACCGTCGCGAGCTGTAATGTCGTGCGCTGTTGACGAAACTCTTTAATTTCTGGCTCTAAACGGCCTTGTAGTCTTTCTTGTTTAACTTGCTGTTCCATTGACGTTCTCCTTACCAGGCGATTATTTAAATTGTTGTTGCATCGTTTGAAAACGATCGACCTGCTGAGCGATAAGCGCTCGCTTGTCATCGCGGCCTAAATAAATCTTAAAAATAGAATCCCCCTGCTGAGTGAAAAAACCAAAATAGTGGCTCTCTCGCCCCATAAAAGGTTTACTGACCAAAGCAACGTGATCAATCAACTCTAATTTTAAGTGGCCATGAAGTTGGCCTGGTTGCCCCAACAAGTTGTAGTAACCACGCGCCATTTTACCCTTCGGTAACGGGGCTTTGATTTCAAAAATAGAGTCAAATGACTGCACGATAGTGGTCACGTTTGTCCCCCAGTCAGCAATCTCCGTTAATACCATCTGCGCATGATCACCCGAGAGCAGGGTAACCATTTCGTTAGGAAAAGCAGACACGACAGCAAATTCACTCACGCTTAAACGTTCAGCAATCTGTGCTGGGAGTAATGCGGGCTCATCATTTAATAACTGCGCCACTTGGTGTGATAATTGTTCCATTTTGTTATCCAATACGATTACGTGAGTACCTCAACGCGGCTAAGAATAATTAGACACAAACGATAATGC
>NZ_WXWK01000002.1:0-8393 GCF_009904835.1 Vibrio sp. V33_P6A3T137
GTATTGATACGGAGTACACATTATCTAAAGATAAAAAATTGAACCATATATTGTCCTATCAATTTGTTTTGTTGTTTCAAGGTAAGATGACACGAGACATTTTTTATACCAAATCAGCTAAGAAATCAGGACGTTTAAGTTTTGATAAATGCATTACTCAAGTGATAAAGCAGGCCATAAATGAAAAAACACTCATTAATTGGCCTTCCGAAGCGATAGTTTGTGCTCACTTTTTAAAGGCTGATTTATTCACTTTTAGTAAATCGTTCGACAATTTCCATACCTATATCAAGGGAGTTAGAAAAACTCTGGCGACACTTGGTAACGATGCATATGGCATTGATTTATCTAAGGTGATGACGAAACGAGTTGATAAAGATCCTTTTATTTTATACGACGAGTCTAGAAATAAGCATGAGTTGAAAATTCGTTTTTATGACACGATGCTTCTGGCTCCTAGCGGTAAGTCTTTGGCTGATGTGGGTGAACTAGTGGGATTACCCAAACTAGATATTCCAGCTCCTTACAGTATCGAAAGAATGGATGAGTATTTGGCTAATGATTCAGCAGGTTTCGAGGCTTATGCCATGCGAGATGCTGAAATTACAGCGCTTCATATGGAACGGATGTTAAAAATTGCCCAAGATATTGGGTTGAAAAATCTTCCATACACTATAGGGGGTATTGCGACGAAAGCATTTGTCAATACGGTTAAAAATCAAGACGGTTATCGTGCATTATTTGGCTTTGAATCGGTAACTAAAGAAGTTTGGCCAGAAGGACGCACTAAACCTTTAACTCTCACTAAGGATGTGCCGCGTCCTGACCGTATGATACTAGAAAGCTTCGCAACACAGTGTTATCACGGTGGTCGTAATGAGTCTTTCATGTCGGGGCTGACGAGTGTAGGTACGTGGAACGATTATGATGCTCCGAGCTGCTATACCGCTATATTAATGGGGCTTCGAGAGTTGGATTATATTCATGCTAAGCAGTCGACTCGTATCGAAGACTTCTTCGGTGATAAGTGTTCGCTTGCTTGGGTATCGTTTAAGTTTCCAGACAATATTCGATTTCCATCGTTACCCGTCCGAACTGATAGCTATGGTCTGATTTATCCGATGGAAGGAGAATCATTCTGTACAGGGCACGAATTAGAAGTCGCTTATAACCAAGGTGCTGAATTGGTAGTTAAAACGGGATACATTGTGCCTTGGAAGAATGGAAGCCGTATCTTTGAGCCTTTTATGCGTTGGGTTCGCCAAACCCGTTTACAACACGAGAAAGGAAGTTTTGAAGAGAGACTAATCAAAGAGATTGGAAATAGCACTTATGGACGTTTAGCTCAAGGGTTAAGACCCAAGACATCTTTCGATATTGAGGTTGGTTATTCAAAGCAAATGCCAGCATCCACAATTACGAATCCTTTTTTTGCTGCTTATACGACTGGTCTTGCTCGTGCTCTTATGAGTGAAATGTTAAATGGTATACCTGAACATCGAATTGTTGTTTCAGTAACTACTGATGGATTCTTAACTAATGCTGATATAACCGAGATAGATTTAACAGGTTCTATCTGCAATCGTTTTAGAGATCACTTTCATTTAATGGATCCTAGTGGTGGTGACATACTTGAGTTGAAGCATAGAGCTAAACAATTAATCGCTATGAAAACTCGTGGACAGCTTACCGTGATACCTGATGATGATTTTCCTGTTGTTACGGCAAAGGCTGGTGTTAAAACTCCAAGAAATGTTAACGCTAATGACTATATGGTTGACCTTTATCTCAATAGAGTACCGGGGCAGTTAACCGATGGCTCTCACTTAACTTCTACACGTGAGATGTTTCTTAATCAGAGTGATTTACTTAATGTGGAGCGAGAAATTCGTTTAAACCTTGAATTTGATTGGAAGCGTCAGCTTATTGAGCCAATTACACGTGAAAGTAATGGTATTCCGCATGTTTGTTTTCAGACTCAACCCCATCGAACAGTTAAAGAAATGACCGCGACTCGACTTCGCTTTGACCGTTGGCGTTTGAACAACTGCTTAAAAACAATGGATGATTGGATATCTTTTGAAGACAGGTTAGCGATGGGATTAGCTGTGTTGTGCGCTAACGTCCGTTTAAAGCCTGAAGAACGATCTGACGAATTGTTATTACGTCTTTTCCTAAGGCTTTGTACTCAATCGAATTCTAGTTGTTCGAGCAGTAACATGAACGCTAACGAATTAGCAAAATACTTCGATAGCATCGGCTATAGCGTTAAGCCTTCGACAATTCGTGGAGCTAAGCGCCTGAAAGTTATTTTAGGGGCAGTACCTGTGACTCGTTTAACTGTAGAGCTAACGAAGATATTAATGAGGACTTTTCCAAGCATAAACGTTCGATCGTTATTTGTTGTTGAGCAGCTGGATATGCTTGAGGCGATGATAGGTAGTTAATTCGTAATGGGTAGCGCTGCCCCATATCATATTTTTCTTAGGATTATTGTTGGTGTTGCGTAGCGCTGTTGGGGTATTACTGAAAACTTACAGGGAGATAATTATGTCTCAGAAATCACATTTTAAATATTATGCTGCGGTAACAGTTGATAGCGCTGCCATTTTTGAATCTTGGCCTGAAGCTCAAGCCCTAACTAGTGGTAAGCCGATGGGAAAAGCAAAAGGAGCATCAACGTATGAAGAGGCTGAAATTCGACTTAAAGAGCTTGTTGCGGGGCGTGACCGTTTAATAAATATTAAGCGTAAAAAGCGTAGGTGGTAAATTATTAGTCATTCAAGATAAGATAACCAAGAGAGGTACAGACCAAAGTCTGTACCTCTCTTGGTTTCGTATTGAGTCTACTTTTGTACCAGTCTTAAACTGGTTAATGAGCGGGTTAGTTAGTGGATCAGTTTTGCATGATCGGTGATAACAAAGGTGACTACCTCAGGAAGTTGTTATAGATGGCACTGAGTACTCAAGTATGCGCCAAGCGGATAGAGGGCTAGGTGTGGCGCAAAGTACGCTGATGAACCGTATAAAGGCGGGCATACCTGTAGAAGAAGCGCTGTCTACTGCGCACACCGAGCGTGAGAAGTTAAAGGGTCAGTCCAAACCAATGTTCTACGGTAACAAACTTTACCCATCAGCTCGCCATTTGTTGCTCGCCAATCCTGAACTGCTTGCTGGTGGTGATTTAGGTAAGACTGTTACCTTGCTGAATGACAAGGCTCGTCGAGCTAAGAATCAGGTTGAGATTTTGAATCTGTCGTTGGATCGAGTTTCTGCTGAGTATGACTTGGCGAAAATTGGGTTTGCTGATGAATTTGATGGTTTTGTTGCTCAGTTAGTTGAGCAAGTTGGTGAAACGGCTTTGACCGAGCAGTTCTATGAGGTGAAGTAACTAGCGAGATTATAAAGTAGCTGATTGTTGATAGCTATGAAGAGAGTCTACGGTGCAATAGTTGGTTTTGTGCAACGAAGGATTCTCTCAGTGTGTGGGATTTTATACGTTAATTGTACGGAAGAGTGGTGGTCCCACTCTTCCGCTACGTTCGGGAGGCTTTAAATTGGACTTAATTTTCCCGAGTACCTCCGCATTTTAATGCTGCTGTTAGTGTATTGGTGCCCATCTGTGTCTTAATAGCAATTTTTAGTGTTGTTGCTTACAAAGAAAGTCAAAATCCACTAAAATCTTCCCCTCCGTTTAATGGAGGTTAATTTAATTCTCACAAAGAAGACGTTATGTACAAAAGTCTGATCCAACATCTAAAAAACACTATTGCAAATTTCTCACCTGAAATCGCTGGGCACTCGGAGCTTGAAGCTGAAATCACTCATTGGCTTCAGACAGAAGAAGTTAACTTGTTCAGTGCTATAGCTGGATTGCCTGAAATACTAAGTAATGCAACGTTACAATTTGAGCGCGACAATGGTACTACCGTTCAGGTATTACTTGAGCAGTTGAGATTTCCCCCCACTGCGGATGTACAGTTTGATTTTATCGACTTATTCGCAGGAATTGGTGGTTTTAACCTAGGATTGAGTCGCAATGGTGGTAGATGTGTGTTTTCGAGTGAATGGGACAAGGCAGCGAAAAAAACGTACTTCAATAACTACGGAAAGGTTCCTTATGGTGATATTAATCAGTTCACTGGAGAGGGTATTCGTGAGGAAGAACTTGATGCCTGGATTCCGAATCATCAAGTATTAGCCGGAGGTTTCCCTTGTCAGCCTTTTAGCCATGCTGGTGTATCCGCTAGGACGGCACTAGGATTAGCTCACGGTTTTAACTGCGATACCCAAGGTAACCTTTTTCACTCAATAGCGAAGATTGCATATGTTAAACAACCTGAAATCGTTTTTATGGAGAACGTGAAGAATATTGTAACCCATGACGAGGGACGGACTTTTGAGGTTATACGGAACACCATGGAGAATTTAAGTGGTGGTGTTGAGGGGAAGTTGAACTATAAGTTTTTCTATTCGTTGATTAACTCTGAGACAGTCGTAGCACAACGAAGAGTCCGTTGCTTTATGGTTTGCGTTCGAGAAGATATATGGCAACAACATGGTGACTTTGAGTTCCCTGTGTTTGTTGGGGAGCCAATTCCCTTGCGCCAGGCGATTGAAAATGCAGGAACTACTCCTCAAGAGGCTGAAGAGTATACAATTTCAGATAAGTTGTGGCAGGGACATCTTAATAGAACCGAACGAAATCTCGCACGTAATACAGGCTTTACTGCGCACGCTGCAGACTTGAATAGGCCGTCGAACACTATTGTTGCTAGATATGGTAAAGATGGTAAAGAGTGCTTGATTCCACAAGAGAATCAAAATCCGAGGAAGTTAACTCGGGATGAATGCCGTATTCTCTTTGGTTATCCTGAAGATTTTTGGATGCCAGATGCAAAAACCCCTGCATATAAGCAGTTTGGTAATTCTGTTGTTGTTCCTGTGGTGCAATTGATTTCTGAGCATATTGTTGAGTATTTGGGGTGACTATTAAAAATAACGGTGTTCCATACTCGAAACACCGTTATTTTTATATGCCATAAATAGAAAATAAATCCTCTAGTGATATGCCTATCCCTGCCTGATTTAGGTATTCAGCCCTTTCACTATAAAGTTTCTCAAGGTATAACCTTTTAGTCTCTGAAGTACCG
Organism: Vibrio sp. V33_P6A3T137; assembly: GCF_009904835.1. NCBI lineage: Bacteria > Pseudomonadati > Pseudomonadota > Gammaproteobacteria > Vibrionales > Vibrionaceae > Vibrio > Vibrio sp. V33_P6A3T137. Next base: position 5,154 of record NZ_WXWK01000002.1, read on the forward strand.
AAATGTATGGCTCTATGGCAATTGGGGCATAATACAATAAGGTTTGCTGGAACATCTAAGGAGTATTGAAATCTACTCATATAAGCAATAGGTATTAAGTGGTGAACTTCTACATATTGCTGTGATGACGAAGCAGCAATAAACGATTGATGCCATGGGTTATATTGACATTGATAGTTAGCGGACCTTATTGCATCTGCCGCAAGAGAAGGGTTTCTTGGAAACCTCGTAGAGCTGCTCTGGATTACTCCTCTTTGGGCTTGAGGGGAGTGTAGCTCTTTTTGGTAAGAGTCATCATCATCGTCTAATGCATAGCTAGCTTCATAAGCTAATCTTTGTACCTCTCCGCTAGCGAGGTTTTCCCACTCCCTAATGTTCATAAAACCAATGAAAGGGTACTGTTCTCCAAATTTTAAGAAAATATACCAAACAGAACCTTCTGGCGGATAAAAGTTAGACTCTCGGTTAAAATAAAGTCTTAGTTCATTGCCTTGAGCTTTTGGATATTTGATGGCCAATTGGTGTAAATCAAATGAGTTTGTATGCTGGTTAAAAACATAAAACGGTAAATGAGAAGGCTTACCATCAGGGAGAGCCCCCCCTGCTCTAGTAAAAGTCGTAGAGGGGTAAATTTGGAACAGAACTGCTTTTTCACTTTGATCTATTGTTACAGACTTATCCCCTGTTGCTTCACGTATAGTAACTTCGGAGCCCGCTCCTTGAGTTGCGTTAAATGCTTGCAGTAAACTGACATTCATTTCCATAATTAATTCCCACCCTGTAAATGTGTCGGTTTATGTTAGGGTGGTTTTTATTTTATTTCAACCGGTAAATCTACAGGGTGGTTTGGGGTTGAAAATGGTCGATATCGTGGCAGAATCGAAACGAAGTGAAATGATGTCTAGGATTTCTTCCAAAGATATAAAGCTTGAAGTTTGGCTTAGAGTTGAGCTCTATCGGCGGGGGGATCGGTTTAGAAAAAACTATAAAGAAGTAGCTGGTAAACCTGATATTTATTTTCCGAAGAAAAAAGCTGCTATCTTTTGGAATGGATGTTTTTGGCATTGGCACGAAAGTTGTTATCTAGGGCACCTACCTAAGTCTAATATCGCCTTTTGGAAAGAAAAATTAGAAAAAAAAAAAGGGAGAAAGAGACCTAAAAGTAAGGCGTGAGTTAGAAAAAATTGGTATTCGGTTGTTTGAGAATGTGCTTTGAAAGGGAGGTATAGACGTGAATCAGCATATGTCTTGAGTGAGGTTGATAAATGGATTCAATTTGGTACTGATTCTACAGACATTTTCAGTATTGAGAATTTGCGATAATGGTAGTCTGGGCTCTAGAAAAATCTGTGCTCAATGCCTGCAAAGTAGATCCAATGAAATCCCACTTTATGGTCCTTGATATCCAAAGAAATCCTCTTGAATGCAACTAATTATAAGAGCTTAAGAGGAATTCAAAATCCGTTTCCTTCGGGAGTGGCGGTTCAAGTCCGCCCATCGGTACCATTATTTATACAACAAAGCCTCGACGAAAGTCGGGGCTTTGTTGTTTCTGAACAAGTCACATCGATATTTTCAATTTCATGCCGCTAATATGTTAACCGCAAGCACAGTTAGCGACCTCTGAGGGTGATCTTGCCCTGCGTATCTCCTACACTAGAAAAAATTCTATTTTGTTGGTCCTGATCGTGGCAAATACAAGCATAAAAATCACCGTCGATAGATTGCAGCCAGGTTTACATATTCGCTTACCAGTTAAATGGAATGAGCATCCTTTCTTATTTAATAGTTTTAAAATTCAGTCCATTGAACAAATTCAGTTGATCAAGCACTTGGGCATACAGCACGTCTTTTTAAATCCCGCACAAAGTGATACTTCGCCTTTACCTCTCGATAGTGAGTCTCAAACAGTAGCAGAACCGACGGATCTTGATGAACAGGCGGATAAGCTCTGGCAGGAGAAAGAACAGCGGATAGAGAAACTCAATCGTTATCGTCGCCAAGTATTAGAGTGTGAAAAAGAGTTCGAACGTTCTTTGGCGCGTATGCGAGCAATTATGAATAAAATTCGTAGTCGCCCAGCTGATGCTATTGATGAAGCCAGTGCCTTAGTTGAAGAGATCGTCGACAAGTTATTGAGTGATGAGAATGTCACTTTGCACTTAATGAATAGTAAAAGTGAATTTGAAGATATCTATTTCCATTCACTGAATGTTTCGGTGATCTCAATGATGATCGCTAAAGCTAAAGGGCTCACAGAGCAACAAATCAAACAAATTGCTTTTGCAGCACTATTTCATGACATTGGTAAAATAAGAGTACCGAGTGCGATTGTACGTAAAACCACTCCGCTCACTGAACCAGAGAAAAATTATCTTAAGCTACACACAAAATATGGCTTAGAAATGGTGAGTAGTTTTGAAGCTTTTCCAGAAAGCGCAAAAATTGTTATTGAGCAGCACCATGAGTTAAGCGATGGTTCTGGATACCCTAAAGGTCTTAAAGAAGCCGATATTGATGAATTAGCTCAAGTCATTTCGGTTGCGAATGCATTTGATAATCTGTGTCATCCAGCGATTGCCAGCGAGCAAAAAATTCCTTATATCGCACTTTCTTATCTATATAAAAATGCCAAGCATCTTTATAACCAGGAAAACTTAAGTATTTTAGTGAAATTTATGGGGGTATATCCACCAGGTACAGTAGTGCAATTGTCGAATCATGCTATAGGCTTGGTGATATCCGTCAATGCTAAGCAGCTATTATCGCCGAATGTATTGATTTATGATCCTTCGGTTCCTAGAACACAAGCGCCGATTATCGATCTCGCCGATAAGGAAATAAAAATCCTGAGTGCAATTTTGCCACATAAGCTTCCTGATAACATTCGTGATTACTTAAATCCAAGAGCTCGGATTTCCTATTTCTTTGACAGTGATGATTAGTTATCCACAGGAAGGTGTGGGTAATATGTTGGCTATATGATGATAAGTGGTAGGTAAATAATGGCTTGCTGGTTATTTGCGCAAACAGCGTTTTTTTTCGGGAAAATTTAAAATTTACGCTTGCCAAGTTTATCGAACTCCCTATAATGCGCCCTCACTGACACGGCAGACGCCGCAAGGCTTCAGGCAGTGTTGGTTGAGGGAAAGCTTCTAAAAAAGAAAATTTGAAAAAGTGTTTGACTCTTCAAATTAACTCGCTAGAATTCACCTCCGCTTCGAAGCTCAACGAGAGATT
>NZ_WXWK01000125.1:0-40453 GCF_009904835.1 Vibrio sp. V33_P6A3T137
TCTATAGAGAGATCTTTTATTAGATCTATTATTACGCAAGATGATCTCTGTGGATAAGCGGGAAATGATCAACAAGATCATGATCATGTTAGCGATCAGATCATGTGTTCAGACACTGATCAAATCGCGTATTAGCTGGGATCAAAAAAAGGTTTTATGCACAGGCATAAAAAAGATCTTCAGTTTAAAAAGAATAACTATAGGTTAATCACCGTATAAAGACATGCTTATCCACAAGTGTTCGGAGAGTCAACCAAGTGAATAGGGATAAAAAGTGATGGGTATGAAGAGTGAAAAACGTAAAAAAGCGGCCGAAGCCGCTTTTTTGTTGTTTCTGAGAGTAGGGATTACTGATTTTCTAATAGATGATGCTGATTAATGGCAATCTTACGCGGTTGCATAGCTTGTGGTATTTCTCGTTCTAAGTCGATATGCAATAAACCGTTTTCAAGCCCTGCTCCCATCACTTTTACGTAGTCCGCTAATTGGAATTTACGTTCAAAATTACGTTCAGCAATACCTTGATAGATATAGTTGCGGTTGTCTTCTTGCTGACGCTCACCGCGAACAATTAAGGTATTTTCTTGTTGAGTAATATCGAGTTCTTGCTCGGCAAAGCCAGCAACCGCCATTGTGATACGGTATTTATTGTCTTCTTGTTGCTCGATATTGTAAGGAGGATAACCCCCTTGAGTATTTTTGTTACTGTTTGCTTCCATCATATTTAATAGACGGTCAAAGCCAATCGCGTTGCGGTATAAAGGAGTAAAATCGACAGTTCTCATAATGCTATCCTCTTAGTAAGCAATAGTCTTAACGAGTTTCGTTAAGGATGAGGCTTATTGTTAACAACTAAGCTCATCAAGATTAATGTTGATGGACGGGCTTACCTCAGTGAGCGTAACGCCAATCCAAGTTGAGGCCCTTGCGGCATCCTCTTCACTACTTTATATAAGGTCAGTCGTTGGACTTTCAAGAGTCGCGTATCGATTTTTTTTAAAAAAAAGCCTAATCGGATGATTAGGCTCAGGGAGAATCGATTAGCTAAGAAAACGTTACTTGGCGCGACTTTTACGTGCTTTTTCTACTCCGTTTTCTGAGGCTTTTTCTTGTTTCAATTTACGCTTTTCCTTTAAGCTTAATTGAGGTTTCTTCAGGTCTTTTTTACTCATGAGTGAGATCTCCTTCATTTACTGACAAAGTAAACAACCACATGGTACAGATGTACGTCGAGGTTGGTATGACTGACGGGTAACTTGGGTGATAACAAAAGAGTGTCGTTGGCCGAGCAGTAGCAGACTAATCACTTCTTGCTCAGTTCGGCCAAACAGTGCGGCTCCTAAGTAGGAATCGACCGCAATATAGCCCACGGTATGATCACAACGATGATCTGCAACCAGCTTGATTTTAAAAGGACTGTTGGTGGCTACATCCAATAGGTGTACGGTATCACCTAAGCGAATGCTGGTGGCTTGAGGGCAATGCGGGGTATTTTGCTGCTCTTGTCGCTCGAACAATTGAATGAGGAGCAAAGGGGATTGGTAGGTGATAAACCCACTGGTTAGCCACCACATGCGTAGCGTTTGTAGCCATGATCGATAAAAGCGGTAAAGCATAGTGATTTCTCCTCACTCCTGATAACAAGACAGCCGTTAAGTGTCTCCCGAGAGCAAGTTTGCTCTCGGTCTAAACCAGAAATGCCATCACTATTCCTCCTACAAACGTTATGTGATTCCCTGTCACGGCTAGTGACGATTGGGCTATATCATGAAGTCTGTTGACTATAGCGAGTTAAAAAAAGAAAGCAAAAGCGCTCGACCAGAGAAAATGGCGTTTTTAGTCATTAAAGGACAGAAAATGGTAAGGGTAAGATTGATACTAGGACTAAAGGCCAGTTTTATCGAAATAAGAGAATAAAATGGTTATTTTCGCTGTTTATATAAACAAAAACGCAGTGCCGAAGCACTGCGTGAGAGAACACGATGTTATGAAAAACTACACATCTAAGTTTGCTACTCTTAATGCGTTGTTCTCAATAAAGGCCCGACGAGGTTCTACTTGATCGCCCATCAATGTGGTAAATAGTTCATCAGCACCGACGGCATCTTCAATGGTGACTTGCATCATGCGACGTGACTCAGGATCCATGGTGGTTTCCCAAAGTTGATCTGGGTTCATTTCTCCCAAACCTTTATAACGTTGGATTGCTAAACCACGACGTGATTCTTTAATGAGCCAGTCAAGGGCGGCGGTGAAACTGGAAACCACTTGGGTACGCTCGCCACGTTGAATGTATGCCCCCTCTTCTAGAAGCCCATCGAGCGAGTCAAAAAGATCCGCTAATCGGTTGTATTCTTTAGAATTAAGTAAATCAACACTGAGTAGGTAATCGTACGTAACTCCATGGGTACGGACGATAATTTTCGGTGAATAAACACCGAGCTCTGGATTATGCTCAATCGCAAAGTGATACTGACTTGCACCGACTTCTTTGGCGTTCAATTGAGTGACCAAACGTTCGGTCCATGCTTCTACCGCACTGCTATCTTGGCATTGTTGCTCGGTTAAACGTGGCATATAGGTAAATTCATTGAGCATCGCCAGTGGATAACGGCGGCTCATTCTTTCCACTAATTTCATCGCTGCATTGTATTGCAGCACCAGTTTCTCGAGTGGTTCACCCGCTAACGCTGGCGCATCGGCATTCACATGCAAAGAGGCATTATCGAGCGCTAAAGCAATTTGATATTGCGTCATGGCATCTTCATCTTTGATGTACTGCTCTTGTTTGCCTTTTTTGACTTTATACAGCGGTGGCTGAGCAATATAGATGTAGCCACGTTCGATCAATTCTGGCATTTGACGATAGAAGAAGGTCAATAATAGTGTTCGGATGTGCGAACCATCGACGTCAGCATCGGTCATGATGATGATATTATGATAACGCAGTTTGTCTGGGTTGTATTCATCGCGGCCAATACCACAGCCCAGTGCGGTGATCAGCGTCGCCACCTCTTGTGACGAGAGCATTTTATCAAAACGCGCTTTTTCTACGTTAAGGATTTTACCTTTGAGCGGCAAAATGGCTTGATTCTTACGGTTGCGTCCCTGCTTTGCAGAGCCGCCCGCTGAATCTCCCTCGACAATATACAGTTCAGACAGTGCTGGATCTTTCTCTTGGCAATCAGCAAGTTTGCCTGGCAAGCCTGCAAGGTCGAGTGCGCCTTTACGACGCGTCATTTCACGCGCTTTACGTGCCGCTTCGCGAGCTCGAGCGGCATCAATAATTTTACTGCACACCATTTTCGCTTCAGAAGGATGCTCTGCTAAAAACTCATTGAGCTTTTCACCCATCGCTGATTCAACCGCTGCCTTCACTTCAGAAGAGACCAATTTGTCTTTGGTTTGGCTGGAGAACTTAGGATCGGGAACTTTAACAGAAACGACCGCTGTTAAGCCTTCACGAGCATCATCACCAGAGGTCGCGGTTTTGGCTTTTTTGCTGTAGCCTTCTTTTTCCATATAGGTGTTAAGCGTTCGAGTCAGTGCAGCACGGAATCCGGCTAAGTGAGTCCCGCCATCACGCTGTGGGATATTATTGGTAAAGCAGTAGATGTTTTCTTGGAAACCATCATTCCATTGCATAGCGACTTCAACGCTGGTGCCATCTTCACGGTCATGATTGAAGTGGAATACTTTGTCATGAATAGGCGTTTTATTGCGATTGAGGTGGGTAACGAACGCTCGAATTCCCCCTTCATACATAAAGTGATCGTGTTTATCCGCTTCACGCTCATCTTGTAGACGAATCGAGACACCTGAGTTTAAAAAAGACAGCTCACGCAGGCGTTTAGCTAGAATTTCATAATGGAATTCAATGTTGGTAAACGTCTCGGCACTCGGCCAAAAGCGCAGTGTAGTACCAGTACGTTCGGTATCACCAACCACCGCTAAGGGTGCTTGAGGTACGCCATGACGATAGGTTTGAGTGTGAACTTTGCCACCACGATAAATGGTTAACACGACTTTTTCAGATAACGCGTTGACGACAGAAACCCCAACGCCGTGCAAGCCACCGGATACTTTGTAGGAGTTATCATCAAACTTACCCCCAGCGTGCAATACGGTCATGATAACTTCTGCAGCAGAGACGTTTTCTTCGGTATGTAATTCCGTTGGGATACCACGGCCATCATCGCTGACCGATACCGAATTATCTTCATGAATTGTCACGACGATATCTTTACAGTGACCCGCTAACGCTTCATCTATTGAGTTATCCACCACCTCAAAAACCATGTGGTGAAGACCGGTGCCATCATCGGTGTCGCCGATGTACATTCCTGGACGCTTACGTACCGCGTCTAGACCCTTCAGTACCTTAATACTCGATGAATCGTAATTATTCGACATGAGTGACTCTCTCAGTAGTTATCCTTGCTCTATTGTGCCATGTTCGACATGAAACATCTTGCTATTCGGCTCGATCATGTCGGTGACTTGGCTTTCAGTAATAGAACTTACAAAAACTTGAGCCCCCGTCGCTTTTAAGCAGTCTGCTAGACGCTGACGACGTTGGCTATCGAGTTCGGAAGCAAAATCATCAATCAGATAAATGCATTGCTTCCCGGTCAGCTCGGTTAAATGTTGACCTTGTGCTACGCGCAGGGCGCAGACCATCAACTTAAGCTGGCCGCGTGATAGAACATCTTCTACAGGTGTTCCATTCACTTTTATTTTCAAATCCGCTTTGTTTGGACCGCTGAAGGTGTAACCCAACAATTGGTCACGGGCAAAGTTGTTTTGCAATATCTCTTTATAAGGCGTTTGTTTATCCCAACCTCGATAGTATGTTAAGCTGATCGAAAATTCGGGTAAGAAGCTTTGGCACAATGCTTCGGCGACTTTTTTCATGTGCTCGACATAGATCTGACGCCATTGATCTATTTGCTCGGCAAGCTGAGCTAATTCTTGATCCCAGTAGCTGATCTCGCGATAGCTTTTGGCGGTTTTAAGCAACGCATTACGCTGTTTATTTAAGCGTTTAAATCGTCCCCAAGCATCAAAAAAAGCCGGTTGAGAATGAAAAACCCCCCAATCAATAAAGGCTCGACGCTGTTTCGGTCCATCGGTTAGTAGTTCAAATCCTTCAGGATGAATTAACTGCAATGGTAGGACTTGCGCCAGCTGAGCTAACTTTTGTCCTGATTGACCGCCTATTTTAACCTCTGTTGAGCCATCTCGCTGCTTATTAATGCCAATCGGTAGCTCAAATTGATCCGAGTTCAAAAAACGGCCATGAACAAACAGTTCTGAGCACTCATTTTGGATCACTCTGCCAGTTAATGAGCTCTTAAATGAGCGGCCATGACCCAATAAATAGATAGCTTCTAGTACACTGGTTTTACCGCTGCCATTTGGACCAATAAGAAAATTAAAGCCTGATGACAGGGTCATATCACAGGCTTTAATGTTACGAAACTGCTGAACGACTAAGCGCGTTAATGGCATGCTATGTTCTTTATCTGTCAATTAAAGACGGATTGGCATCACCACATACATGGCACTGTCGTTCTCAACGTTTTCGATTAATGCACTGGCATTCGCATCTGACATTGAGATGCGGACTTGGTCACAGCGCAAGGTATTGAGCACATCAATCACGTAACTGACGTTAAAACCAATCTCAATTGCCTCACCAGTAAAGCTCACATCGAGCATCTCTTCGGCTTCTTCTTGCTCTGGGTTATTGGCGGTAATGCGCATCGTTCCTTCAGCAAGGTTGACGCGCACGCCACGAAACTTTTCATTAGATAAAATCGCCGCGCGCGAGAAAGCTTGGCGTAATTCATCGCAGCCAGTGATTAGTGTCTTATTAGTATTTTGCGGTAAAACTCGGCGATAATCAGGGAAACGGCCGTCAACGAGCTTAGATGTAAAGACAAATTGGTTGACTTCTGCACGTAGATTTGACGCACCAATTTGCAACACAACCGGTTGTTCTGGTGCATCAAGTAGTTTTACGAGCTCTAAAATGCCTTTACGGGGAACGATAATTTGTTTGTTTGCCAACGCTTGAGAGACGGTCGTTTGAGCGACAGCCATACGATGGCCATCTGTTGCTACGGCACGTAAGGTCGACGCATCGATTTCAAACATCATTCCATTCAGATAATAACGCACATCTTGGTTAGCCATAGAAAACTGAGTTTTCTCAATCAGACCCCGTAATTCGGCTTGAGTGACAGTAATATCGATATCGCTCTGCCAATCTTCAATATTTGGGAAGTCATTGGCTGGTAAGGTTGCCAGTGAAAAACGGCTGCGACCTGAGCGAATCGAAATGCGGTCTCCTTCAAGCAGCACGGTGATCACCGCACTGTCTGGTAAACCTCGACAGATATCCAAAAATTTACGCGCTGGAACGGTAATACTGCCTGCTTCAAAGTCCCCTTCCAGGGTAACTCGACTGATCAATTCCACTTCTAAGTCGGTTGCGGTGATCGAGAGTTGGTTATCTTCAATCTTTAATAATAAATGACTTAGAATGGGTAACGCAGCTCGCCCACCTAATGTACCGGAGACCTGTTGCAGGGGTTTAATAAAGTGACTACGTTCAATGGTAAATTTCATAGTGAGATCTTAACCTAACAATATGGAATAAAACGGTACCTAATAAGCGTTCAATATAGCGTAAAAACTTATGAAGAAAGGGTACGAATTAAATTGGAATAATCTTCTTTTATGTCGTGACTTTCTTCACGCAATTGTTCGATTTTTCGGCAAGCATGCAGCACCGTAGTATGGTCTCTACCACCAAATGCATCGCCAATTTCTGGTAGGCTATGGTTGGTCAACTCTTTCGAAAGCGCCATGGCTAGCTGGCGAGGACGAGCCACCGAACGAGAGCGGCGTTTAGATAACAAATCAGCAACTTTGATTTTGTAGTATTCAGCAACGGTTTTTTGAATGTTATCAATCGTGACCAGCTTCTCTTGTAAAGCAAGCAGATCGCGGAGTGCTTCACGAACAAAATCAATCGTGATCGGTCGACCGGTAAAATTGGCATTGGCGATCACTCGGTTAAGTGCTCCTTCCAATTCACGCACATTAGAACGTAAGCGTTTAGCAATAAAGAATGCCACTTCATCAGGAAGATGAATTTGATGATCTTCCGCTTTGGTCATTAATATGGCTACGCGTGTTTCCAATTCCGGAGGCTCAATCGCAACGGTTAATCCCCACCCGAAACGAGACTTCAGACGATCTTCTACCCCGTTGATCTCTTTGGGATAACGATCCGATGTTAAAATGATCTGTTGATTCCCTTCAAGTAATGCGTTGAAGGTGTGGAAAAACTCTTCTTGAGAACGTTCTTTGTTGGCGAAAAATTGAATGTCATCGATCAATAAAGCATCGACGCTACGATAATAACGTTTAAATTCTTCAATCGCGTTATTTTGCAGCGCTTTAACCATATCTTGCACAAAACGCTCAGAGTGCATGTAGACCACTTTCGCATTGGGTTTGTTATCGACAATCGCATTACCCACCGCGTGCAATAGGTGAGTTTTACCTAAGCCGGTTCCCCCATATAAAAACAATGGGTTATAAGCTGCACCTGGGTTATCGGCCACTTGACGCGCGGCGGCAAGACCGAGTTGGTTCGATTTACCTTCAACAAAATTATTAAACTTATGCTTAGGGTTTACATTAGAGCGATGATTGATATCGCTAGCGGCAGAATCGTCATCCCATGTTTTATGAACCGGTCGGCGCTGAGCTAATTGCGCTGGGGCAGAGGATTCGGCAGCAACATCCGCTGCGGTTCGGATGGGGGCGGATGGAGCGGACGCAATTACTCGTCGACTGCCGACTTCAAACCGTAAACTGGGCGCATTGTGCCCGCAATGTTCTCTAAGTAACCTGTTGATATTGTTTATGTATTTATCACGTACCCAATCGAGCACAAAGCGGTTTGGGGCGAACAAAGTGAGAGTATTGTCATTGAGCTCCGCTTGTAACGGACGAACCCACATACTGAATTCTGTGGCTGGTAGCTCTTCTTGAAGCTGTTGCAAACACTGCAACCAAAGCGAAGATGACACGGTTCCCTCACTCTAAAATTAATGGCTAATAAAGAAGGTGATTCTACCTGTTGATAACTTAGATCGCCAGTGATTGATCGATAAATTCTTGAATAAGATCGAAGTTATACACAAGGTTCAGGGGATATTTACGAAGATCCTCACAGGGATCAAGCTAATTACCCCCATTATGATCCACATATACTAAGATCTTGCTAAGTTATCCCCAATAGTGATTTTTACTATCTTATTTTGTATTAATCGCCGATAAGCTATGGTTAACTCGGTATAAGATGTGCATCAGATGAGATATTGATCCGTCGTTGAGTCTGTGGAAAAAGCCAGATTAAGTAAAAAAGCGTGAAGATCGAGCGAGGATCCTTGAGATTTCATTGATACTCCGTATAATCGCCCGACCGGAAAGAATGGGGAGGTAAATGGCTTATTGAAAAATGAGTAACACTTCGCCACCCCAAGTCATTGACACTTTTTGTGACTGTGATTACAATTCCGCCTCTTTGTTGAGAGGCGTCGGCGTCTTTACGAAGACACATATCCCACGCCGGGTTAACTTAAGAACCTAACACTACTGATCAGTAAAGGTAATAATAATGTCTAAACGCACTTTTCAACCTTCAGTTCTAAAGCGCAAGCGTAGCCACGGTTTCCGTGCACGCATGGCGACTGCGAACGGTCGTAAAGTAATCAATGCACGTCGTGCAAAAGGCCGTAAGCGCCTGTCAAAATAATCACTGAATTATTTTGAATACGTACGCGTTCAATCGGGAGTTACGTCTGTTAACTCCCGAGCATTATCAAAAAGTCTTCCAGCAAGCGCATCGTGCTGGCTCTCCTCACTTTACCATCATTGCTCGCGATAATAACCTTTCTCATCCTCGTTTAGGATTAGCTGTCCCAAAGAAGCAAATTAAAACGGCTGTGGGTCGTAATCGCTTTAAACGTATTGCTCGTGAAAGTTTTCGTCTCCATCAACATAAACTTGCTAACAAAGATTTTGTTGTGATCGCGAAGAAAACCGCGCAAGATTTAAGCAATGAAGAACTGTTTACTTTATTCGACAAGTTATGGCATCGCCTATCTCGCCCTTCACGTGGTTGACTATTGGTTTAGTTAAACTTTACCAATGGATCATCAGTCCGCTTATCGGCCCTCGTTGCCGGTTTACGCCGACTTGCTCAAATTATGCGATAGAAGCATTGAGAGCTCACGGTTTTATAAAAGGGTGTTGGTTATCTGGCAAACGTCTATTAAAATGCCACCCTTTGAACGAAGGGGGATATGACCCCATTCCACCAGTCAAAAAACCAGACAGAGACAAATAACGATGGATTCTCAACGTAATATCCTGTTAATTGCTTTGGCGCTTGTTTCTTTTTTACTTTTCCAGCAATGGCAAGCAGCAAAGAACCCAGCCCCACAAGTGATTGAGCAGGCTCAAACCAGCACCACGGCCCCAGCACCTTCATTTGCAGATGAATTTGATCCTGCTCCTGAGCAACATCGTGCTGCTGCACAAACCGTGACGGTCACCACGGATGTTTTGACTCTGTCAATTGATACCGTTGGTGGGGATATTATTCATGCTTTGCTCAATCAGTACGCTGATGAACTTAATTCATCGACGCCATTTACTTTGTTAAGAAATGACCCTAATCACTTGTTTATCGCTCAAAGTGGTTTGATTGGTCCGCAAGGTATCGATTTGAGTAGCAATCATCGTCCGGTTTATCACGTTGATGGTGATCATTTTGTGTTAGCGGATGGTGAGCAGGAACTGCGTATTCCGATGACCTATCAAGCGAATGGCATTGAGTACGTGAAAACCTTCATTGTTAGACGTGGTGATTATGCCGTTGATGTTACGTTTGATGTGATCAACCGTTCTGGTAATAACGCGACGTTAGGTATGTATGCGCATTTGCGTCAAACCTTACTTGATTCAGGCGGCAGTTTAGCGATGCCGACTTATCGTGGTGGCGCTTACTCTACCGAAGATACACGTTATAAAAAATTCAGCTTCAAAGATATGCAAGATCGTAACTTGTCACTACCTTTACCGAATGGTCAGGGGTGGGCAGCGATGATCCAGCATTACTTTGCTAGCGCATGGATTCCTCGCAATGAACCTGGTACCAATCTGTATTCTCGTGTGATTGGTAACGTTGGTGATATTGGTGTGCGCATGCCAAACAAAACTATTGCTGATGGTGATGCGACTCAGTTTACGGCGACCTTATGGGTTGGCCCTAAATTGCAAAATGACATGGCCGCTACCGCTCCTAATCTAGACTTGGTGGTCGACTACGGTTGGTTATGGTTTATTGCTAAGCCGCTGCATACTTTGCTGTCATTTATTCAGAGCTTTGTCGGCAACTGGGGTGTGGCGATTATCTGTTTGACCTTTATCGTTCGTGGTGCCATGTACCCACTGACCAAAGCGCAATACACGTCAATGGCCAAAATGCGTATGCTACAGCCTAAGCTACAAGCTATGCGTGAGCGTATTGGCGATGATCGTCAGCGTATGAGCCAAGAAATGATGGAATTGTACAAGAAAGAGAAAGTGAACCCTCTGGGTGGCTGTCTACCTATCTTGCTACAGATGCCGATCTTCATTGCTTTATACTGGGCATTGATGGAATCAGTTGAACTGCGTCATTCACCATTCTTTGGTTGGATTCATGATTTATCAGCGCAAGACCCATACTACATCTTGCCATTGCTGATGGGTGCCAGTATGTTCCTGATTCAGAAAATGAGTCCGAATACCATTACTGACCCTATGCAGCAGAAGATCATGACCTTCATGCCGGTGATGTTTACCTTCTTCTTCCTGTTCTTCCCATCAGGCTTAGTGCTTTACTGGTTGGTATCGAACATCGTAACGTTAATTCAACAAACGTTGATTTACCGTTCACTAGAGAAGCGCGGTTTGCACTCTAAGTAATAGGCGATTGAGTTAATGAAGGCGACCTTTTGGTCGCCTTTTTGTTCGCTGCTGATTACAATAATCACTCATCGATCGTTAAGTAGGTAATAGTATGACCACCGATACCATTGTCGCGCAAGCTACCGCTCCTGGGCGAGGCGGCGTTGGCATCATTCGTGTTTCTGGCCCACAAGCCGCTTTCGTGGCCAAGCAAGTAACCGGAATGGACCTTAAGCCTCGTTATGCGCAGTATTTGTCTTTCAAAGATGCTGATGGCGCTGAACTAGACCAAGGCATCGCGCTGTATTTCCCAAATCCTCACTCCTTTACCGGTGAAGATGTCCTTGAGCTACAAGGTCATGGCGGCCCCGTGGTAATGGACATGTTGATCAAGCGTATCTTAGCGATTCCTGGTCTTCGTCCAGCGCGCCCTGGCGAGTTTTCTGAGCGAGCGTTTTTGAACGATAAGTTAGATTTAACCCAAGCGGAAGCGATTGCGGACTTAATTGACGCCAGCTCAGAACAGGCGGCAAAATCCGCCCTTCAGTCGCTGCAAGGACAATTTTCTAAACGAATTAATACCCTAGTTGAATCACTGATACATTTGCGTATTTACGTTGAAGCGGCGATTGATTTCCCGGAAGAAGAAATTGATTTTCTGGCGGATGGTAAAGTTTCTGCTGATTTACAAGCCATCATTGATAATCTGGCTGCGGTTCGTCAAGAAGCCAACCAAGGTGCGATTATGCGTGAAGGGATGAAGGTAGTGATAGCCGGTCGCCCTAATGCCGGTAAATCGAGCCTGTTAAATGCGTTATCGGGTAAAGACTCGGCGATTGTGACCGACATTGCTGGTACCACGCGTGATGTATTGCGTGAACACATTCATATTGATGGTATGCCGCTGCACATCATTGATACCGCAGGTTTACGTGATGCCTCTGATGAAGTAGAAAAAATTGGTATCGAGCGTGCGTGGGAAGAGATCAAACAAGCTGACCGCGTTTTATTTATGGTCGATGGCACGACGACTGAAGCAACCGATCCAAAGGATATTTGGCCGGACTTTGTTGACCGTCTACCCGATCAAATGGGGATGACGGTGATCCGTAATAAAGTTGATCAAACCGGTGAAACACTGGGTGTCTGTCACGCTAGCCAACCAACTTTGATTCGTCTTTCCGCCAAAACCGGCCAAGGCGTCGAAGCGCTACGCACGCATTTGAAAGAGTGCATGGGCTTTACCGGTAATCAAGAGGGCGGTTTTATGGCGCGTCGTCGCCATCTTGATGCGTTAGAGCGTGCCGCAGAACACTTAGCGATTGGTCAACAGCAACTCGAAGGCTACATGGCCGGTGAGATTCTTGCCGAAGAGTTACGCATTGCTCAGCAGCACTTAAATGAGATCACCGGCGAGTTCAGCTCTGATGATCTCCTTGGACGCATCTTCTCTTCGTTTTGTATTGGCAAATAGAGTGGATAATCCGCTCTATTTTTGCTTGTCATGAGAAATAAAGCCCACGCGTGATCCGCTTGGGCTTTTTTCGTCATTTTGGCTACTCCATCTCTTGCTGAGAGCGATAGGTTTTGATGCGAGAGTGGATCCCTTCAAGTAAGGTTGTGGTCGATAAGCGTGATTTGAGTAACACGGCTTCAACTTGATCATGCTGATGCTGAGTGACTGGTTTACCAGAAAGAATGACGATTTTTATTTCAGGTTGGAGTAGCTTTGCTTCAGAAAGTAGCTCCCAGCCTGAGCCGTCAGGAAGGTTAAGGTCTAATAATAGGACATCAAAAGACGCTTGTTGTAGCTTTAGACGAGCTTGTGCAAGGGTTGAAGCAAGTTCAAAATGTGCTGAATCTCCCGCCATCTCACGAATGACCTCATGTAAGTCAGAATCATCTTCAACATGCAGTACGTGTGGCTGGTAGGGTGATGTTAAGGAAAGCTGTTGTTGGACTAAATGAATCAGTTGCTGTTGATCAATGGGTTTAGAGAGCCACTCGATATCACCGCCATCACCATTAAGCGCTAAGCGTCCTTGCTCAATGGTGGCAGAGACAACCACAATCGGGATAGTGGCCGTAGTGGTTTGCTGGCGAAGTTGACGGATGATCGCTAATCCGCTGATATCAGGAAGCATCAGATCTAAACTAATCAGGTCGTAAGTTCGGCTGTGTATAGCTTGCAGCGCATCAGCACCGTTATAGCAGATATCAACCTGATACCCAGCATCACCTAGCATGATGGCCAACAGTTTCGCCACATCAATATTATCTTCTACCACCAAAATACGTCCTGTTGGCGGATGGTTATCGTCATGGCTTGCATCAGATTTGAGCGTACATAGTGGTGAAACTAAGGGCAATACAAAGAAAAATCGCGAGCCTTTACCCACCGTAGATTCAAAATCAATTTGCCCACCCATGCGTTCAATCAGCTCACGTGAAATGGCTAGTCCAAGTCCTGTGCCTTCTTTTGCTCGAGTATCAGAGGAATCGGCTTGAGCAAAACGTTGGAAAATACGTTCACGAAACGCTTGGCTAATGCCCGGGCCTTGGTCAATAACGCTGACGATCGCTTTACCGTTATCGGTAGTGACCTCAACAATTACCTGACCATGATCGGATGAAAATTTAATGGCATTGGATAATAAATTAGCCAGTACTTGCAGTAAACGTTGGCTATCGACATGAACCAAAACTGTGCTCGCGTCACAGATTAAGCGGATTGAGACATCGCGACTGCTGCCATAGTGTTGGTTGGTTTCTATCGCTTGTTCGACTAATGGCGTTAACTCGTGCAAGCGCATGTCGAAATGCAGTTTACCGGCAGCAATTTTTTCAATATCGAGTAAATCATTAATCAAATGGGACAAACGTTGACTATTGCGATGGGCTGTCTCGATTAGTTTTTGAGTTTTGTCCGGTAGTTGTTCAAAGCGACTACCGATAATCAAACCGAGCGCGCCAGAAATAGAGGTAAGGGGGGTTCTTAATTCATGGCTGACGGTTGAGATAAACTCACTTTTCATTTTATTCATACGTTTGTATTCAGTGATATCTTCTGCGATACCAAGGTAGCCGGTTATTTCACCAACCGCATTACGCATGGTGGTGACGATCATAGATACTGGTATATGGCGGCCATTTTTGTGCACATAGGTCCACTCTCGTTTCTCGTGATTTTCTTTTTCTGCAATATCAACAAATACTCTAAAACCTTCAACAGGATAACCAAGGAGTGCGGTTAGTTCTACTGAACGCGCGGCGACTTCCTCTTCAATATGTAAGCTCGCCGGGGTCTGTTTGCCAATCATCTCGTGCTTGCTGTAACCAAGTAAATGTTCCGCACCAGTATTAAACGCGGTGATAAGCCCATGCTTGTCGGTCGCAATAATCGAAATCTCGCTGGCCGCATCTAATACAGTCGCTAAAAAACGCTCGGCTTGAGATAAGGCAATTTCTGCGGTTTTTCGTTGTTCAGCAAGGCGGTTCATCGCCCTAGCCAATGCGCAAACTTCAGGGCCTCCTTGTTCTAGGAAATTACCGTCAAAGCGGCCACTATCCGCCATTTGATCAATGCGTCGAGTCATTTTTTCAATCGGTTTGGTGATGCTGTGTGCCAAGCCGATCCCTGCTAATCCGATACAGCTTGTGGCGATGAGAGTGATTAATAATAAGCGATGAAAAGAGGTTTGTGCGGGAGCCATTGCCTCGGTGTAAGGGATAGCGCGTAATACGACCCAACCCAGTTCTTGTAGCGATCGATTGATCAGTAGATAGCGCTGTTGTTGATAATTAACTAAGGTGCCTGCTGGACTGAGAGACACAGCGGAATCAACCAAAGGGTTAATGCCTACTTCGGGTAAGGGCTCAGGCTTATCAAAGGGTTGTTGCATCGATACAAATAAGCGATGTGTCGGATCAATAATGATGGTGATTAAGTTAGCGGAATCATTAGTGGCTAGCTGTTTATTGAGTAGCGGTGTTTTAGATAGATCTAAACTGCCGCCAAGGTAGCCTAAAATCTCTCCCTCGCTGGTGACCAAAGGATGTATATAGGAAATTAACGGTAGGCCAGTTCGACGACCTAATATGGGTTCCGAGATGACGGGTTGCAGAGTTTCTTTGGCGCGTTGAAAGTGTGGTCTGTCGGCATAGTTGGTTCCAAGGCGACCTGGCACATAATCACTTTCGGCAATTAATGTTGCCTGGGCATCAAAAATAAGTACCCCATCAGGAAACAGATAGCGAGCGACAGAGGGCTTTTGCAGTAAAGCTTGTAGTATCGATGGGGGGGATAATTGCCCTTCTTGGTTTAATACACGACTCGCCAAGCCTTCTAATCCGAGTAAGCGTTGTTGTTGAGAGAGTTCAAGTTCTGACACTAGGCGGTCTATTTTAGCACTCTCGCGCTCCATCACTAACGCTTGGTAATCATTGATCATCAGTTTATAGACGGTCATCAGCAAGCCACCCACCAATACGGTACTGGTGATGATCACGAGGAGAATAATCCGCAGACTTAATGGCACTCGTAGCATGCGCTTCATCCTATCGGCAATTGAATAATAAACTCGGCCCCACGGCCGTTAGGTTGTCGGTACATGACACAACCTCCGAGTTGTTGACAGATTTCCTGAGTAATCGCGAGCCCAAGCCCGGTTCCAGGTAGTTTACGGGTGTCGCTACTGTCAGCTTGAGAAAAACGTTGAAACAGTCGGTCTTGAAATTCAGGTGCGACACCTTGACCACGATCGCGTACCAGAATGTGGATATTGGTATCCTGTTGTTGCACCTTGATGGTTATCGCTTCGCTTTGCGGAGAAAACTTAATCGCATTAGAGAGTAGGTTACTCAATGCTTGAATCAAACGCTGCCCATCAACATTGACTTGTACGGCGGGCCAGCTTCTAGAGTATTGCAGCACAACATTATGCTGATGAGCATAACTGCTTAAGGAATCGATGGTTTCATCCAGTAAAGGACCAAGAGGTTGTTTTAAAAAGGTCATCGGCATTTTGCCTGCAACCAATTTTTCCATGTCGAGTAAATCGTTAATCAAGGTCGTTAAACGTTGAGCATTACGCTCAGCGGTGACTAATAGGGCTTGTGCTTTATCAGAAACGGAGCCAACCGCTCCTCCGGCAAGTAAATTGAGTGAACCTTTAATTGATGTTAGGGGCGTTCGAAGTTCGTGGCTGACCGTTGAGATAAATTGATCTTTCATCTTATCAAGCTTACGGCGCTCGGTAATATCTTCAATCAATGACCAAATTACTGTGCGACCATCTTGCTCTTTGCTTAACATGCCTTGTAAGCGAACGGGATAGCGACTGCCATCTTTACGAATATATTCTTTTTCAAATGGGCCGTAGCGTCCCGTGGTGTTTAAGTTGGCGAGTGCTTGCTTTTCGAGTGGTTGATATTCTTGAGGCGTAATATCCCAATAGCTAAGGGCGACAAATTCTTCGCGAGTATAACCAGTAGGGGCAATCAGTGCGTTATTCAGATCCAGAAACTGGCCGGTTTCGAAATCGTTAAGTGCGATACCAATCGGTGAAAAATCGAATAAACTGCGCAATCTCGCTTCATTTCTTTCGGTGGTTTGGCGCGCTTGTTCTTGCTCGTGGATATCGTGTAAATAGCCGTGCCATAATACACTGCCATCGCTTAATCTTTCTGGCTTGGCTTGCCCAGCAAACCAGCGGTAATCTTGACCTTGGTAGCGGACTCGATAAGTTGCTTGCCAATATTCTAAAGTATTCGCGGAATGCTCAATAGAGTCACTGATCGCTTGCAAATCGTCAGGATGGATTCGTTCAAAAGCTGGGCTAGCATCTTGCGCGGCTTGTTCAGGTGTAATGCCATAGAGATCGAGAATTTGTGGTGAGCTAAAAGGGAAGGTAATTTTACCACTAGCAAAGCGTTGAAATTGATAGACGACGCCCGGAAGTTGGGCGGTTAACTTACCAAGTCGCTCATTACTGAGCTCCTCGGCTTGGATTAATGCTTCAATGGTGGCGGCCAAATCTTTGAGCATCGAACGCTGCTTGCTTGAAAATGATCGCGGCTGGCTATCGATTAAACAGAGTGTGCCAATCCGATAACCTTTGGTTGAGTGTAATGGAGCACCAGCGTAAAAACGAATATCAGGAGCGCCCATGACCAAGGGATTATCGCAAAATCGTTGATCCACCAGTGCATTTTCAATCACAAATACTTCGCTATTTAAAATAGCGTGGCCACAAAATGAAATCTCTCTTGGGGTTTGCTGTGCATCAAGCCCTTGACGAGATTTAAACCATTGACGATCTCGGTCAACCAGAGAGATGAGTGCGATCGGGACAGAAAAAATCTGCTGCGCGAGACGCGTAATACGATCAAAGCGAGCTTCGGATCCACTGTTGAGTAAGCCGGTTTGATCCAGTGTTTTCTGACGTTCGCTTTCTTCCTCAGGAAGAGGTGGTATTTGCATTAGTCATCCTTAATCATTCGAGATCGCCTCTGGCGTTGCCAAGCAAACTCGATTGCGCCCACGGTTTTTGGCCAGATATAGCGCTTGATCGGCACGGTTGAGCAGTGTTTCGGCGTCATCGTTAGGAAATTGCTGACTATCGACAATGCCTGCTGATATTGTGCAGGAAAATCGTTGCTGACCACCGCTAAATTGAATCGCTGAAAAATCTTGCCTTAAACCATTCACCATTTTTTCTGCCTGCTGAAGATCACAATGGAGAAGAATCAGCATAAACTCCTCACCACCGTAGCGACCGAGCTTATCTGTACGGCGAAAGCGTTGTTTTAATAAAGTTCCAGTCGTGGCAATAACCACATCACCGACCGAATGACCATAGGTATCGTTAACCCGTTTAAAGTGGTCAATATCAAGCATAACCACACAATAACCTTGCGCTTGCCTTTGAGATATAAGCCACTGATTATGTAAGGCTTCTTTAATGCTGGCGTGCTTTAATAGCTGAGTTAACCCATCTTGAGTTCGCGCTTGTTCTCGTTCACGAAGCTGTTGAACGCGTGCTCGACACAGTTTGATCAGTAGGGTGATGTCGATAGGTTTAGTCAATAATCCATCGGCGCCAGTGATTAACAGATCGGCTTCTGCTGTATTATCTGATTGGGGGGCGAGATAAATAATCGGTAGTTGACGCCATCGGTCGGATTGTCTTAATAAAGTCGCTATTTCTACTCCCGAGACATCAGGAAAGCTTAGGCTGATGAGTATTATTTCAGGATTAAATTCACTCATTGCTTCAAACAAGGTTTCTGGTCGATCGAGTGCCATCACTTCCATTCCCGCTTCGCTTAATGCGGTTTGGTAATCTTGTGCTAGGCCTTGGTTGTCTTCAATCAGTAGAACGCGTTCAGGAGCGGTTTGCTCGGTGTTAGTTAGTTCAATGATATAAGAAGAAAGCTTAATGATATCTAATGGTTTAATAAAATAGGCTTGTCAACCACTGCGCAGCGCACGCAAACGAGCGGTAAAGGTTTCCTCGACGCCCATAAATAGTCGTGGACAGGAAAAAGCGTTGAGATATTGCTGCCAAAAAGCGACCGGTTCGGACTTGAGTGCTTCTGTTTGTCCTGCGTTATGATCAATCAAAAGTAAATCTGGCGACTCAGAAGTGTGATGCTCAAGTTCATCAGCATCTTTTAAGTGCTTAACACGAAAGCCAAAGCTTTCTAGTTGCTGCATGGTATATTCGGCGAGGATGATATCGCGTTCAATTAACCACACCTTTGGTTTTTCGATTAGTGTCTCAGCGTTAGGTGTCGAAAAGCTCACCGCGGTTTTTGGTTCTGTATCTGAATCAACGATGATCGCTAGTTGTTTGACCCATTCGAGAACAGCTAAGGGGTGTCGGTCGGTACGTTTTTTTGCTAGCTCTTGTTGGACTTGTTGCTCAAATAATCGTGCTTGTCGACCCAGTTGATTGAAACCAAAGGTGCCAGCCGAGCCAGCTAGGGTATGTAATGTTGAATGCAACTGTTCAAGATAGGCCGTATCATCAGGTTTACTGGTTATCTGTTTGGCGAGAGATCGAAGCTGTTCCAGTTCGGAATCGAGGCGTTTTGAATAGGCAAGCTTTAAGGCTTCTAAGCGAGTAGTTAGCGAGCTCGGCGGTGATGAGTTACTCATTAAATAATGCCCAAATTTTGATGATATCGTCAGCCAGTGTCATTGGGTCGAAAGGTTTAGAAATGACCTCTATCGCGCCAAGCTGTTTATAACGTTCAATTTCCTCAGGGTGGACTTTCGCGGTCATAAATACAATAGCAATGGATTGATTGACATCTCCCTGCTGGATCAGCCTCTGTAGTGTTTCTGGCCCATCCATATCGGGCATCATGACATCTAATAGCAGCATTTGTGGCGCAAAGTCGCTAATGTCTCGTAAAGCTTGTGCGCCTGAATCACAAGCTTTTACCGTCAGACCTCCAACATCGACCAGCGCAATGGTGGCAATTTCGCGGATATCTGGATCGTCTTCGACATACAAAATACGTTCGAGTTGTTGCAAAAAGAGTCTCCTCACGGTTTAGCCAATGCTTTAATGGCATCCGCTTATTTTTATTGGTTTCGATGAGTCGATGAACGATTTATTTCTCATTGTTCTAACTTATGATCTCTGCGCGTTTATTCTCATCATGACTTTGTTAGGTTTTGGCTACAGAGTGCTTCATTTTACGTGTAATATAATTATCTTAGACGGCTATGTCGCTCGTTTCCAATCTCAAGAAACGATTTGTTGGCTTTCTTGAGCGATTGACGTCACGTTGCTGTATTAAGGCAGTTCGTCAACAGATATAGGCGAGAAGTTCATCACGCTAGCTGCGTCATTTTTTTATATCAGTTAATCGAGTAATGCACATGATTCATATTATTACCGGAAGTACCTTGGGTGGGGCTGAGTACGTAGGCGATCACATTAGTGACGTATTGCAGCAAGCGGGGCTTGATACTCAGATTCATAACCAGCCCGTATTGGCGGATATTCCAGCGCAAGGTACATGGCTTATTGTGACCTCAACTCATGGTGCTGGAGATTATCCTGATAATATTCAGCCTTTTATTAATGATCTTCAGCAAACGCCACCGAATACTCAGCAGTTGTCTTACGCGGTGGTTGCGATTGGTGATTCAAGTTATGACACCTTTTGTGCGGCGGGAAAACACGCTGATGATTTATTGGAAGACATTGGCGCAACACCGATTGCAGATTGCTTAACGATTGATATTCAGCACCATCCTGTACCTGAAGATGCAGTTGAAGAGTGGTTAAGTGAATTTATTCAGCGTGTGGCGAAGTAACCTGAACCTGTAAAGTAAGTTAGTCGGCGGATTGAACGTGCGCGCATTTACGATTTGCGCATAAGTGTTTAGTGCCGTTGGCAAATTTTTTCTCTACCAGTAATGGGAATCCACAAACTTGGCATTGTCCTGCTAATGGTGGCTGATTGACGGCAAATTTGCATTTTGGGAAGGCATCACAGGCATAAAAGGCTTTGCCAAACCGAGATTGACGTTCGATTAGATGGCCTTGGCGACATTCTGGACAAACCAAGTGACTCGTATGGTTTTCTTTTGGTGTGTTTGCGGTTGGTGACTCGATATGGTGACAGATTGGATAGTTACTGCAACCGATAAACATGCCGTAGCGTCCTTGGCGTAGCACCAGTTCATGTTGACATTCTGGGCAAGCGACACCGAGTGGTTTGACAATGTGTCCATCGTTGTGATGCAAGGGTTTGATATAGTCACACTGGGGGTAGTGCTCACAGCCTAAGAATGGGCCAAGTTTAGCGCGGCGAAGCTGTAGGGCTCCGCCACACTTGGGACATGGTTGATGGTTAAGGGCTTGTTCATGAGCCGAAAATAGCGATGGATCGATCGAATTGCTCATAGTTGCTTAATGTAAAATACCTTGTTCTTTGCTGTACAGTAGCTCTTCCATCAAGGTGTAGGCATTTTCATTGCCGGGAACATTAAACAGCACCATTAAAATGATCCATTTTAGGTCATCGAGTTCGAATTCGTTGGTTTCTAAGCCCATGACTCGATCAATAACCATTTCTCTGGTATCAGAGGTTAATACTTTTATTTGCTCTAAAAACAGTAAGAATCCACGTGCTTCAATGTCCAAACGTTCCATTTCTTGGGCGGTAAACATTCGCATCGACGTGGTTGCGCTGGTGGCGATGGCAGAGTGAGTATCCGTTTGTTGCAACGCTGCCAGCTCTTCAAGCCAATGTAGTGCTTTGTAAATATCTGGTTGATGAAAGCCTGCTCTTAACAATTCATCTTCGAGCTCGTCTTGATCCACCTGCAATTCAGCATCGCTATGGATATACGTCTCAAATAGATACATCAAAATATCCATCATCATAGCTTGCCTCTCCCCTTACGAATATAGCCACCGGAAACGGCAACAACATGGCCTAAAAGCTCTAACTCTAGTAGCTGCATCATGACTTCTTGCACGGGGATATGGGTCCGTTGTGCCAGAATATCAACTGGTGTCGCTTCTACTCCTACGTTAGCTAACAGCTCGGGAAATGGCAATTGTTCTTCATTATTTGGGTAACAAAAAAGTTCACCTTGTGTGCTAGAGGGTGAATCTTTGCACCAATTGAGCAGGTTTTCTACTTCTGCCAAAATATCCTCAACAGTCTGTACGAGACAGGCACCTTGACGGATCAACTGATTACTGCCTTGGCTATTGGTACTCGTGATCGGGCCGGGAATCACAAAAACGTCTCGTCCTTGTTCTATTGCATAGCGGGCGGTGATTAATGAGCCACTTTTTTCAGCGGCTTCTACAACCAACACCCCAAGAGATAAGCCACTGATAATGCGATTGCGTCGTGGAAAGTGTTCGGCACGCGGTGGCGTATTAGGACGAAACTCAGAAATTAATGTGCCATTATCTTTGATCCGCTCCGCAAGCGTTTTATGCCGTGTGGGATAAATACAATTCAGTCCAGAGCCTAATACTGCCAGGGTTGCTCCCCCAGCTTTCAGCGCTCCATCATGCGCATAACCATCAATGCCTAAAGCCAGTCCACTGGTGATCACTATATTGTGCGCGGCTAATTCACCAGCAAATTGTTGAGCGATATGTTGATTATCAATCGTCGCATTACGACTGCCGACAATAGCGATTTGAGGTTGTTTTAACCAGTGCCGTTGTCCTTCAACAAACAGTACTTTGGGGGGCGAGGGAATTTCACGTAATAACGGAGGATAATTGACCTCATCATAGAGAGGGATGATATGACGCTGTGTGGCTTGTTGCTGCCAGATTAAACACTGTTCAATGTCCTTCTTACTTTGGTTAAGCAGATAATCCACTTGTTGAGCGGTTAATCCCAGAGCCAGCCATTGTTGGGCGGTGTAACCCGCAAGGTTAGTCAATGCATCACGACTCAGTAATCGGCTTAAGTTTTTTTGGGTTAACTTAGGCGTAAAACTGAGTGCGAGCCAGATGGTTAAATCGTGTTGGTCGGTTGGCATCACTGTGCTATGGGTGAAGTGAGCTGAACGTCGATGTCGCGCTATCCGATACCTCGGGAGGTAGGATCACTATCTGATTATCAATCGCGGCTTGGCTACTGGTGATCAGCGCTAGACTCATGGTGGGATAAGGACGAATGACCATGAGAGTACCGACTTTTTTCGCTGGTAACGTAATGACTTGGCTGGCGCGCTGTGCTTTGTCGGTATATTGCTCCCCCTTTTGGTAAACCGTTTGGCCGGCTTGATAAAGTTCAAACATGCTGCCTTGTTCTAGGCCCTCTTCTCGCCCATGGTCGATAACCACCACATGGTGCTTCGCTGCGTATTGACTGCCTTCCAACGTGCCGAGTAGCCTAGGGCGCGCATCATGTGGTGCTGGGCGAGGGAAAAAAGTTGTACTTAATGGTAATGATTCCAAGCTGATTTCTGGCAAAGCGATATCGTTTGCACGGATCTCTTGATTGAGCTCATCAATGGCTAAGGTTGTCATTGAGGGGGTACTTTCAACCAGATGTGCGGTCGCCAAGCGACGTAGAGCTCGCATAGAGTGGTTGGCACGTTGAAACTCGTTCATGGGACGATAGATACCCCAATGTTGCGCCTCATGTTGACCTTCAAGGTATAGCGCATCCGGTTGACTCAGGTATTGCTTGCCTTGATTTGAGCCAAGAATGCGTAACTGGTCGTTTAACTCTTGGGAGAGAATCAGTCTATCAGCCAGTAAATAAGGCAGCAGTAACGCTTCTTCGACCGTTGTGAGGGGCGGTTTTTTGAGTACTCGTGCTTGTGGGCTGAGTTTGATCATCGGTTTAAGGCTTAATGTCGGTTGACCGTCGCGCCAGATTAACGTCAGTTGATCGCCAGGATAAATTAAATGCGGATTACTTATCTCAGGATTTGCTTGCCACAGACGTGGCCATAACCAAGGGCTATCTAAATACAGGGCAGAAATCCCCCACAGTGTATCGCCTTTAACTACCGTATAAGTCCGTGGTGCTGAGTCTTTGATGCTTAACGGAGCAGGAGAGGCTAATGCATTGATGGATAAGCAGAGAGCGGCTAAACCTAGTGCGCTAAACCGTAGCCACAGAGAGCGATATCGAGTCATTAATACGGTCATCACCTGACTTCCTTGCTGGATGAATGAGAAAAGGTTTGTGAGAAATATGGCAGGATGCTGTCATTTAGGTCATAAAATGTCTAGAATTGACCCAACCAGCGTTAAGCTGTTTCGGCACAGTTCAATTTTTCGAGTGTATATGTCTGTATTACAAGTATTAACATTCCCTGATGATCGTCTTCGCACCGTTGCCAAGCCGGTTGAAAAGGTCACGCCAGAGATCCAAAAAATCGTTGATGACATGCTAGAAACCATGTACGACGAAGAGGGTATCGGGCTTGCTGCGACTCAAGTCGATATTCATCAACGTATTGTGGTGATTGATGTTTCGGATAGCCGAGATCAACCCATGGTGCTAATTAACCCGCAAATTATTGAAAAGCGCGGTGAAGATGGTATCGAAGAAGGTTGCTTATCGGTGCCTGGATCGCGAGCTTTAGTGCCTCGTGCTGCTGAGGTGACTGTAAAAGCGCTTAATCGCGATGGCGAAGAGTATACCTTTGAGGCTGATGATTTATTGGCTATCTGCGTTCAGCATGAGCTGGACCACTTAGAAGGTAAGCTATTTGTTGATTACTTATCGCCATTAAAGCGTAAGCGTATCAAAGAGAAGTTAGAAAAGATTAAGCGTTTCAACGAGAAACGAAATTAATGCAATAGAGAGGTCAGCGTGAACCAATCATTACGTATTGTGTTTGCAGGAACTCCGGATTTCGCCGCCCGTCACTTGGCGGCGTTGTTGTCTTCGGAGCATGAGGTTATCGCGGTGTATACTCAGCCCGATCGACCTGCCGGACGCGGTAAAAAACTCACCGCCAGCCCAGTTAAACAGATGGCGCTTGAGCAAAATATCCCTGTGTATCAGCCAGAGAATTTCAAAAGCGACGAAGCAAAACAGACCTTGGCTGATCTTAATGCCGATGTGATGGTAGTGGTGGCTTACGGTTTGTTATTACCGAAAGCTGTACTCGATATCCCTAAATTGGGTTGTATCAATGTTCATGGCTCAATTTTACCTCGCTGGCGTGGCGCAGCGCCGATTCAGCGCTCGATTTGGGCCGGTGACAGTGAAACTGGCGTCACCATCATGCAGATGGATGTTGGTTTAGATACCGGTGATATGCTGAGTATCGTTCGCTTACCGATAGAAGCCAGTGATACCAGCGCTTCAATGTATGACAAATTAGCTGAGCTTGGCCCACAGGCTTTGGTTGCTTGCCTTGATAAATTAGCTTTAGGCCAACTTAGCCCAGAAAAGCAAGATGATGCTTTGGCAAATTACGCCCAGAAGCTGAGTAAAGAAGAAGCGAAAATCGATTGGACACAAGAGGCGGCGTTTATTGAACGTTGCGTGCGAGCCTTTAACCCTTGGCCGATCAGCCATTTTGATGTCGCTGATAACACGATTAAAGTCTGGCAAAGTCGTGTCGACGAGCGCGAGTCTACTCATGCCCCCGGTACCATTATTCAAGCGGATAAATCGGGCATTTATGTGGCGACAGGTCGTGGTGTGTTAGTGCTAGAGCAGATCCAAGTGCCGGGTAAAAAAGCCATGCCAGTACAGGATATTCTTAATGCTCGCGCCAGTTGGTTTGCGGTGGGCACCCAACTTAGCTAAACCTTTACGAGGGCAGAGATGCCCTAATTGATTTTCTTTTTAATGTGGTATTACTCATGAATGTTCGCGCAGCTGCGGCCAATGTTTTATTCCAAGTGGTCGATAAAGGCCACTCTCTGTCACACGCTTTGCCTGCGGCGCAAAAAACCATCCGTCCCCGCGATCATGCTTTATTACAAGAAATTTGCTACGGGGCATTACGTTATTTACCCCGTTTAGAGTCGATAGCCGGCCAGTTAATGGATAATCCATTAAAAGGTAAAAAGCGCGTCTTTCATCATCTGATCTTAGTCGGTCTGTATCAGTTGAGCTTTATGCGCATTCCTTCCCATGCCGCAGTGGCGGAAACGGTGGAAGCCACCAAAACTTTGCGTGGTCCAAGTTTAAGTGGTCTGATCAATGCCGTACTGCGCAGCTATTTACGCGATCAAGAAGCCCTTGATGCTTTTGCTGTTAGCCATAATGCAGGATTATATGCGCACCCAAGTTGGTTATTGAAACTGCTGCAAGAGGCTTATCCTCAGCAATGGCAAACCATCATTGAAGCCAACAATAGTAAAGCACCGATGTGGCTGCGGGTTAATCGCCAGCATCATAGCCGTGAAGCATACCTTGCGCTGCTTGATAATGAGCAGATCGAATACACCGTACATCCACAGGCGGCAGACGCGATTAAGCTCGCGAGTCCGTGTGATGTTACTTTATTGCCCGGTTTTGATCGTGGTTGGGTGTCAGTGCAAGATGCCGCTGCTCAGTTAGCGGTAGATTATTTACAACCGCAAGATGGTGAGCTGATTTTAGATTGCTGCGCGGCACCGGGCGGAAAAACAGCGCATATTTTAGAGCATACTCAAGATACTGAAGTAGTGGCGATCGACAGCGATGCGGCACGTTTGGAGCGAGTCTACGATAATTTAGAACGTCTGCAACTGCGCGCGGATGTGATTTGCGGCGATGCACGCTACCCAGAAGAGTGGTGGCAAGGTGAGCAGTTTGATCGTATCTTGCTGGATGCGCCTTGTTCGGCAACGGGAGTGATTCGTCGTCATCCGGATATTAAATGGTTACGCCGCGCCAGTGATATTGAGGCTTTAGCTGAGCTACAGAGTGAAATTCTCGATGCGATGTGGAAGCAACTTAAAATCGGCGGGACGTTAGTGTATGCAACTTGCTCAATTACTCCGCAAGAAAACAGCCAGCAAATCAAAGCTTTCTTGGCGCGAACGCCTAAGGCACAGCTGATCGACTCTGATCCCGAGCAGCCGGGCAGACAAATTTTGCCTGGTGAGCAGGACATGGACGGCTTCTACTATGCGGTGTTGCGCAAGCAAGCCTAGTCATAGATAGACGATCATGGTTGTTGAGCGTTGATTAAAACCATCAGAGTTCAAAATATCATCCGTTGGATTACGTGAAGACAAGAGAGTAGGGTATGAAAATCATCATTCTTGGTGCAGGGCAGGTCGGTGGCACGCTAGCAGAAAACTTGGTCGGCGAAAATAATGATATTACCGTTGTTGACCGTAATCCCGAACGGTTGCGTGAATTACAAGATAAATACGATTTGCGAGTGATTAATGGCCATGCTAGCCATCCGAGTGTGCTACGTGAAGCGGGTGCACAAGATGCCGATATGTTAGTGGCCGTGACCAATACAGATGAAACGAATATGGCTGCCTGCCAAGTCGCGTTTACTTTATTTAACACCCCAAATCGAGTGGCGCGGATTCGTTCTCCTGAGTACTTGTTAGAAAAAGAGGCACTGTTTCAATCGGGCGCGGTGCCCGTTGATCATCTGATCGCTCCAGAAGAGCTGGTAACCAGTTATATTGAGCGTTTAGTTCAGTATCCCGGTGCGTTGCAGGTAGTCAGTTTTGCCGAAGAAAAAGTCAGCTTAGTGGCAGTGAAAGCCTATTATGGTGGCCCGTTAGTGGGCAATGCATTATCGGCATTACGCGAGCATATGCCACATATTGATACTCGTGTGGCGGCGATTTTTAGACAAGGTAGACCGATTCGACCGCAAGGTACGACGATCATTGAAGCTGACGATGAAGTTTTTTTCGTCGCTGCGAGCAACCACATTCGTGCAGTCATGAGTGAGCTACAACGGTTAGAAAAACCGTATCGACGGATCATGATTGTTGGTGGCGGTAATATTGGCGCGAGTCTAGCCAAACGTTTAGAACATACCTATAGCGTGAAACTTATCGAGCGTAATTATCAACGGGCGGAGCAACTGTCTGAAGAGCTCGAAAACACGATTGTATTTTGTGGCGATGCGGCGGATCAAGAGCTATTATCCGAAGAAAATATCGATCAAGTCGATGTGTTTATTGCCCTAACCAACGAAGATGAAACCAATATTATGTCCGCTATGCTAGCAAAACGCATGGGCGCGAAAAAAGTCATGGTGTTGATTCAGCGTGGCGCTTACGTCGATTTAGTGCAAGGTGGGGTAATTGATGTGGCGATCTCGCCTCAACAAGCGACCATCTCGGCGTTATTGACCCATGTGCGTCGTGCTGACATTGTCAACGTCTCTTCGTTACGGCGCGGCGCAGCAGAAGCGATTGAAGCGATTGCTCACGGTGATGAAACTACTTCTAAAGTGGTCGGACGCACGGTGGGAGAAATACGCTTGCCACCGGGAACGACCATTGGAGCGATTGTCCGTGGTGAAGAAGTGCTGATTGCCCATGATCGCACCGTGATTGAACAAGATGATCACGTGGTGATGTTCTTGGTCGATAAAAAATACGTGCCTGACGTGGAAAGCTTATTCCAGCCAAGCCCCTTCTTTTTATAACTATTCTTTCTGTAACTATAGGTATTTGGCGTTATGTTGAATATACGCCCGATTTTATTCGTGGTAGGGCTGGTACTGTCAAAGCTAGCGCTATTTATGTATGTCCCGACATTGGTGGCCTTTTTTACTGGCACCGAAGGGTTTATCGATTTTGCGCAAGCGCTAGTGATCACCCATCTTGCGTCGTTTGCTTGTTTGAGTATAGGCCGCTCCGCTGTATTTCGTCTGAATGCCCGAGATATGTTTTTGATCACCAGCTTGGTTTGGACGATTGCCAGTGCCTTTGCGGCATTACCGTTTGTGTTCATCAACCACATCAGCTTTACCGACGCTTATTTTGAAACCATGTCAGGTCTCACTACCACGGGTTCTACGGTGCTCAGTGGCTTGGATTCTATGGCCCCGAGCATTCTACTCTGGCGCTCCATTTTACAATGGCTAGGCGGCGTCGGTTTTATCGTCATGGCGGTAGCAGTATTGCCAATGCTTAACGTTGGCGGGATGCGTCTGTTCCAGACTGAATCATCCGATTGGTCTGATAAAAGTAGCCCCCGCGCTAAAACGGTAGCGAAAAATATTGTCGGGGTTTACTTGGTGCTAACCGGACTGTGTATCCTCAGCTACTTATTGACGGGCATGGGATGGTTTGATGCTATTAATCATGCGTTCACGACTTTATCGACCGGTGGTTACTCAACCTCTGATGGCTCAATGAACCATTTTTCTCATGGGGCTCACTGGGTCGCGATCGTGTTTATGTTTTTGGGTGGGTTGCCTTTCCTATTATTTATTGCCGCCCTTCGTAAGCGTAGCCTACAAACGGTCATTCAAGATGCCCAAGTACGCGGCTTTTTCCTGTTATTTATGATCACCAGTTTAGTGATTGCGTTATGGCTAACCATACATAATGGCTACTCGTTATTAGATGCACTGCGCGTGGCGATGTTCAATATTGTCTCGGTAGTGACCACCACAGGATTTGGACTGGATGATTTTACGGCGTGGGGGGCCTTCCCTGCGACGTTATTCGCTTTTTTGATGGTCTCAGGGGCGTGCTCGGGATCCACCTCTGGGGGGATAAAAGTCTTTCGTTTTCAAATCGGCTTTGCCTTGCTCAATAAACAAATGCTGAAACTGGTTCATCCGTCGGGTGTGTTTGTACAGCGCTATAATCAACGGCCGGTTAACGAAGATATTGTGCGTTCCGTCGTCGCCTTTGGTTTGGCATTTTTTATTACCATTATTTTGCTTGCTGGTGCGTTATCGGCGATGGGGTTGGATGCCGTAACCAGTATTTCTGGAGCGATCACGGCCGTCGCGAATGTGGGTCCAGGTATGGGCAATGTGATTGGCCCAAGTGGCAATTTTGCCCCGTTACCCGATGCGGCGAAGTGGCTGCTCAGTATTGGTATGCTGATGGGGCGATTGGAAATATTGACGATTTTAGTGCTATTTTTTCCCGCTTTTTGGCGACGGTAGAGGAGTCTATCCTTCGCTGTGTGTTTATGATGCTGGCACATAAAAATAAATCGCTAAAAAGTGGCAAGCGCAGCCGACCAAAACAAACACATGCCAAATCGCATGATGGTAAGGGATGCGCTTAGCAACATAAAAAATAACGCCCAATGAATAAATCAACCCGCCTAATGCCAACAGCAATAAGCCCCCTAAAGGTAAATTAGCGGTTAGTTGATAAATCACGATCAACGATAACCAGCCCATGCTCAAATAGCTAAACAGCGAAAAGCGTTTAAAGCGCTGCATGAACGCGATTTTCATGATGATCCCCGCCAGCGCAATCGACCAAATGATCACCATTAAACCTATCGCTAAAGGCGTACGTAAGCTGACCAATAAAAAAGGTGTATAACTGCCAGCGATCAACAGATAAATCGCGCAGTGGTCAAAAACTTTCAACCCCTGTTTGATTTTTTGATCAGAAACCGCATGGTACAAGGTAGAGGCAAGAAACAGCACAATCATGCTACTACCATACAGAGCCATACTGGTAATGGTTAGCGGATCGGCCTCATAAGCCAGTGCCTTATTGAGCAATAGAATCAAACCAATAATCCCCATCAATAGGCCAATCGCGTGGCTGATGGTGTTGGCGATCTCTTCTTTATAAGGATAAGTATCTGTTGCCATGGTCTCTTTACCCATTAATGTATTTATTATTCGATTATCGCACATTAAGCGTACACGTGTAAGTTGGTTTTTTGTTAGTAAAAATGTTGGTTAACTATCGATCAATGGTTGAGTTGGTGCTAATCTATTATTGATATGCAAACATATCGTCATCCCTAAATAATTATTTGGATTGGCACTGCCAGAATGAGCCACTTTTTAGCCATCATTGGATAAAGATTAACTCATAATTATTTAGGCTATACCATTGGCAATGGATATGCCTGACCGTTAGGTAAGTTAATGCGCCCAACAGCTGTCAGGTTTTCGCACACTAACCGTAGTGCAATGCGCCGTCGTAGTGGTTTTACTACTGCATTGGTTGCAAAAAAAATCGCGTCTGCACCGACTCTTGTCGAACAACGTGCGTTTATCGCATCGAATGAAACAAAAGTGGTCCAGGCCGCTTAAGTTAAAAAGCGCAGCTTATTTTCTGCGCTTTTTTTTGTCTGTTGCTCTCCCTTTTTTTGTCGCTCGCCACGGTTTTTTTCATCGATGGCATCATGGCTACTGACCTTGCGCCGATGGTGCTATCTCTCCGATTAACTCGCTTACCCTTCCCCTTTGGATTGTTTGCCAGAAGGCAATTTGCTACCTTTAGTGAAAAACCATCATAACCATATGGAGACGAGCATGAAATGCCATCGTGTTGAAGAGTTATTAGCCTTATTAGAGCCAGAATGGCACAAGCAGTCTGAGTTGAATTTGGTCCAGTTTATTGGATTATTAGCTCAAGAGGCTGGTTACCAAGGTAATCTGAGTGAGTTAACCGATGATGTACTGATTTATCATTTGAAAATGCGTAATAGCAGTAAAGATGAAGTGATCCCAGGCCTTAAAAAAGACTACGAAGATGATTTTAAAACGGCGATCCTACGTGCGCGTGGTATCTTGCCTGAATAAACGAAGGATTAGCGAACGATGCCTTGGTTCTTCCTGGGTATAAGCTGATTGACACGATCTCACTATGGCAAGGGGCTCAGTAATGATCTCCTTTATGCAATGACGCAAGCGACTTTTCATTTCGATGCACTGACACCGGATTTAATTTGGTACGCACTAGAAAGCATCGGCGTGCGTGCTGAATCAGGTTTTTTAGCCCTCAATAGCTATGAAAACCGAGTCTATCAATTTACTGACGAAGAGAGT
This sequence comes from Vibrio sp. V33_P6A3T137, assembly GCF_009904835.1. Taxonomy (NCBI): domain Bacteria; kingdom Pseudomonadati; phylum Pseudomonadota; class Gammaproteobacteria; order Vibrionales; family Vibrionaceae; genus Vibrio; species Vibrio sp. V33_P6A3T137. The sequence goes on from NZ_WXWK01000125.1 coordinate 31,460, forward strand.
CGACGTTTTGTCGTTAAGTTCTATCGACCACAACGTTGGACGGAGCAGCAAATCCAAGAGGAGCACGATTTCGCTTTAGAACTCGCCGCGGCAGAAATCCCATTAGCGCCCCCTTTAGTGATCAATGGCAACAGCTTACATTACTATCAAGGTTACTATTTTGCGCTGTTTACTAGCATGGGAGGACGCCAGTTTGAAGTGGATAATCCGCAGCAGCTAGAGTGGGTGGGGTGTTTTTTAGGGCGAATCCATAAAATAGGGGGCAGTAAAACCTTTATTCATCGCCCGAGCTTAGGTTTAGAAGAGTATTTATATCAACCGAAACGGGTCTTAGAACAAGCTTCGTTTATTCCATCACATTTACAAAATGCTTTTTTTAATGATCTCAATTTGTTAATAGAGCGTATCGAACAATATTGGCAACCCACACAGAGCCCTATTCGCCTGCATGGTGATTGCCATCCCGGCAATATTTTATGGCGAGATGGGCCAATGTTTGTCGATTTAGATGACGCGCGTAATGGACCTGCGGTGCAAGATTTATGGATGCTGCTCAGTGGCGATCGGCAGGATAAGCTTGTTCAGTTGGATATTTTGCTGGAAGGTTATCAAGAGTTTTGTGATTTTAATCCCCAGCAATTGAAACTTATTGAGCCATTGCGCGGTCTACGCATGGTGCATTATATGGCCTGGTTGGCTAAACGCTGGCATGATCCGGCGTTTCCACTCGCTTTCCCATGGTTCAATGATCCAAAATATTGGGAAGGTCAAGTGCTTGCGTTTAAAGAGCAGTTATCTGCCTTAGAAGAACCTTCTCTATCACTGATGCCAAATTGGTAACTTGCCTCATCAAAGGAATAATGGAGTTTAATCATGAAAAAGCTGTTTGCACTGGTTGCAACCCTAATCTTAAGCCTTTCGGCTCATGCCGCTCAGTTTAAAGAGGGAGTGCACTACAAAGTGCTTGATTTACCCAAGGCTAGCCAGCCTAGTGTCAGCGAATACTTTTCGTTTTACTGCCCGCATTGCTACTCGTTTGAGCCGATCATTAAACAGCTTAAAGAGCAGTTGCCAGCAGAGGTCCGATTACAAAAAAATCACGTCTCCTTCATGGGCGGTAATATGGGCAAATCAATGAGTAAAGCGTACGCGACGATGCTGGCTTTAAACGTTGAAGAGCAAATGTTACCAGTGATGTTTAATCGTATTCATAATCAACGTAAAGCACCGAAAAACGATCAAGAGTTACGTCAAATATTCACCGATGAAGGTATCGACGGAGCAAAGTTTGATGCTGCGTTCAATGGTTTTGCGGTCGATTCGATGGTGCGTCGTTTTGATAAACAGTTCCAAGATAGCGGTTTAACTGGCGTACCTGCGGTGGTGGTGAACAACCGTTACCTAGTGCAAGCTCAGGGTATCAAAACCGTTGATGAGTATTTTGAGCTAGTGAACTATTTGTTAACACAGTAATTATTTATTAACGCAATAGTTTTTCAGGCATCTCACATAGTTGTTGGTCAAGCGAATCATGCATTGCTGAAGAGCCATGCATGATTTTTTTATACACAACCCAACGGTGTCATTTAGCCATATTTTCCGATTATTGAGTCATGGTCAAACAGCCTGCGCAACCAATTGTTTGAGTAGCCTATCCATTGCTCGATAGCCGAGCGCTTCCGCCAGATGTGACCGCTGAATATCGGCTACGCCTTCTAAATCTGCGATAGTCCGTGCCACTTTAATGATCCGGTGATAAGCGCGGACGGATAAGCCTAAGCGATGCAATGCCGCTTCTAAGAACTCTGCATCCGAGCGAGCTAATGGGCAAAAAATATCAATCTCACGACTTTGCAGCAGCCCGTTAACCTTACCACTGCGCGCCAGCATTCGCTGGCGCGCGATCTGTACTCGTTGCCGTACCACCTCCGTTGTTTCTCCTCGATCACCGCCTTGAGATAATGTCCCTTTTGGTAGCGCAGGAATTTCAATCGACATATCAAATCGGTCTAGTAAAGGGCCAGAAAGTCGACTTAAATAGCGCAGGATCACTTGCGGGTTAACCCTTGCTTGGTTGCCCTCATAATAGCCAGTAGGGCTAGGATTGAGTGCGCCCACCAGTTGAAAGCGTGCCGGAAAGCGAGTTTTACCTTGGGCGCGTGAAATAATAATCTCTCCTGATTCAAGGGGCTCGCGGAGTGAATCAAGCACTTTTCGTTCAAATTCAGGCATTTCGTCGAGAAACAATAGGCCGTTATGGGCTAATGAGATTTCTCCTGGCCGTGGAATCGTACCGCCGCCAACTAAGGCTGCCATCGAGCTTGAGTGGTGTGGTGACCGAAAAGGACGACGTTTCCAGTTGTATTGATTGATCTCCTGCTGGGTCAGCGAGGCGACAGAGGCGGTTTCCATCGCTTCCTCTTCGCTCATTTCTGGTAGTAAATCACACAGCCGTGATGCGAGCATGGTTTTCCCGGTCCCCGGAGGGCCAAGAAATAGCAAGTTATGATTCCCTGCTGCGGCAATTTCCAGTGCTCGTTTTCCTTGTTGTTGACCAATAATATCTTGTAGATCTCGAGAGTGATCGGGTGGTTGTACAATCGGTTCGCTTTGAAAGAGCGTTAAGTTTTTTTGACCACATAAATCCGCGCAAACTTCTAACAGGTTTTGTGCGGATTTATGGTTGCTTTCACCGACTAACGCCGCTTGATCGCCGTTATCTTGCGGTACGACCAAACTGCGTTGAGCATGATTCGCTGCCAATGCCGCGGGCAAAACCCCCTTAACGCGCCTGATTTCTCCCGACAATGCCAGCTCACCAATAAACTCATAAGCGGCTAAATGAGTGTGAGGTATTTGTTCAGACGCAGCTAAAATCCCCAGAGCGATGGGTAAATCAAACCGGCCTCCCTCCTTGGGGAGATCGGCAGGTGCTAAGTTAACGGTAATTCGTTTAGCGGGAAACTCGAAGCGTGAGTTAATGATCGCACTGCGCACTCGGTCTTTGGATTCTTTCACCGTGGTTTCGGGGAGGCCGACTAAGGTGAAGCCGGGCATGCCGTTACTGATGTGTACTTCGACAGTGACTTCTGGTGCTTGGACGCCAATACTGGCTCGGCTATGAATAATCGCAAGGCCCATTTTTTCCCTTTATCGTTAGGTTGACTTCTACTGGCAATGTGCCTGAAAAACGTGCGAAGAATCAGCGTTCTGAGGATAAAAATGGTGATATTTCGATAGAAGACGCACAAATAAGCTTAAGAGAGTGTGAAAAAATAATCAGTTTTTGCTTGTCATGTAACAGATATGTGTGTTACCACTAGAACTGCAAACAATTACGTACTCAGTACGGCAACATATAGAACGATTATTATGAATTTTAACGCTCGCATTAACGCACTAATTAACCTGCTGATCGTGGTCATTATTATGACGGCGCGGGGGCTTGTGGGCGCAAAATAACACACAAATTTAAAAAGACCCCCGCACTGAGAAGTTCGGGGGTTTTTTTTCAACTATCTAACGACATCGTGCAATCTGATCGGTGATTATCCAACCAGATATGGACAGGAAGAATGGGAGCGGCACATGAAGTGCAAACACAACAATGTTAACGGCGCAACGCGCGCTTTAGGAGGGGTACAATGACGGGAGCACAACTTGTCGTTGCCGCCTTACAGCAACAGGGCATCAAAACCGTTTTTGGTTACCCTGGTGGTGCCATCATGCCTATTTATGATGCGCTGTATGATGGCGGAGTGGAGCATATCCTTTGTCGCCACGAGCAAGGGGCGGCGATGGCGGCGATTGGTATGGCTCGCTCAACCCAAAGCGTGGCGGTCTGTATGGCAACCTCGGGACCTGGAGCGACCAATTTAGTCACTGGCCTTGCGGATGCATTTCTGGATTCGGTTCCTCTAGTAGCGATCACAGGTCAAGTAGCAAGCTCACACATAGGTACCGACGCTTTCCAAGAGATGGATGTGATAGGGATGTCGCTCTCTTGTACCAAGCACAGCTATCTGGTGACCGATATTGGTGAATTGGCTGCGACACTGGCTGAAGCGTTTGAGGTGGCGAAAACCGGTCGTCCAGGTCCGGTTATCGTTGATATCGCGAAAGATGTTCAGTTAGCCCAAGCGCCAAGTTCAGAGTTTCCTGTGTTCACACCACCAGCGATGCCGGAAGCTTGCCCTGAGCAATTGCAAGCAGCGCAGCAGCTATTGTCGGCCAGTCAGCGTCCAGTGTTGTATGTGGGTGGTGGCGTGCAATTGGCGAAAGCCACAGCAACAGTGCGTGAGTTCTTGCGTTTAAATCCTATGCCTTCAGTGAGTACCTTAAAAGGGCTCGGTACGATAGAACGGCATGACCCGCATTATCTGGGTATGTTGGGTATGCATGGTACCAAAGCCGCCAACTTAGTTGTTCAAGAGAGTGATTTATTGATTGTGGTTGGCGCGCGTTTTGATGACCGAGTCACCGGCAAGCTAGATACTTTTGCACCGCATGCGAAAGTCATTCATATCGATATTGATGCCGCTGAATTTAATAAATTGCGCCGAGCCAATGCGGCTTTGCGTGGCGATATTAATCGCATTCTTCCACAACTGGAGTTAAACCATGATATTTCATCATGGGCTGATTACAGTGAAAGTTTACGCTGCGATTTTACTTGGCGTTATGACCATCCCGGCGAGATGATTTTTGCGCCACTGCTACTGAAGCAACTCTCCGATATGATGCCTGATAGTGCGATGGTTTCCACCGATGTCGGTCAGCATCAAATGTGGGCAGCGCAGCATATTCAGCCCCGAGCGCCACAAAACTTCATTACTTCGGCTGGCCTTGGCACGATGGGTTTTGGACTACCCGCGTCAATGGGCGCAGCGGTGGCTCGTCCAGACGACCAATCTATTCTGATCTCTGGTGATGGCTCTTTCATGATGAATGTTCAGGAGCTCGGCACGCTCAAGCGGCGTCAAATCCCAGTGAAAATGGTGTTACTCGATAACCAACGTTTAGGCATGGTCCGTCAATGGCAATCGCTGTTTTTTGATGGTCGTCATAGTGAAACGATTTTGGATGACAACCCAGACTTCGTGATGCTGGCCCAAGCCTTCGGTATCCCAGGTAAGACCATCACCAAAAAAGAGCAAGTGGAACCAGCATTGCAAGAGATGCTGGCCAGTAAAACCGCTTACTTATTGCATGTTTTGATCGATGAAGAAGAAAATGTTTGGCCGTTGGTACCACCCGGCGCCTCAAATAGTGATATGTTGGAGAACACCTAATGGAAAGATATTTATTAGACATCAAAGCCGATGATAAACCGGTCCTATTAGAGCGTGTTCTGCGGGTGGTGCGTCATCGCGGCTTTACTATCAGACAAGTGGCGGCAACCCAAAACCATATTAGTCAGGTCGCCAGTGTTGAAATTATTGTCGATAGCGATCGGCCGATCAGCACTTTGGTTAACCAAATTGAAAAATTATGGGATATTCGTAGTGTCGACGTTACCCCTTTAAACCTCGACGAACTCCCTAATAACAATTTACAACAAAAGATTTGTGCATAAGGAAGGCAAGCAATGGCAACAAAAACAGCAGATTACATTTGGTTTAACGGTGAAATGGTGCCATGGGCAAACGCTAATGTTCATGTCCTGACCCATGCAATGCATTACGGTACCTCGGTATTTGAAGGCGTGCGTTGCTATAACACACCAAAAGGCCCAATCGTTTTCCGTCATCGCGAGCATGCTCAGCGTCTGAAAGATTCGGCAAAAATTTATCGCTTTCCAATTCCCTATACGATTGACGAAATCATGGAAGCAACGCGCGAAACCTTGCGGATTAATAAGCTTGATTCGGCTTACATTCGCCCGTTGGGTTTTGTGGGCAATGTCGGACTTGGCGTTTGTCCACCTGTGAATACCGAGATGGAATTGATCATCGCAGCTTTCCCTTGGGGTGCTTATTTAGGCGATGAAGCACTAGAAAATGGCGTTGATGCGATGGTTTCTAGTTGGCATCGCGCTGCGCCGAATACCATTCCAACCGCTGCTAAAGCGGGTGGTAACTACTTATCCTCCCTGCTTGTTGGCGGTGAAGCGCGTCGTCATGGCTATGCCGAAGGTATTGCCTTAAGCGTGGATGGCTATTTATCTGAAGGTGCAGGCGAAAATATCTTTGTGATCAAAAATGGCGTACTGCTGACTCCGCCAACGACCAGCTCCATTCTGCCTGGCATTACCCGCGATTCGATCATGACCCTTGCCAAAGACATGGGCTACGAAGTGCGTGAAGTGAATATTGCCCGTGAGGCGCTGTATTTGGCGGATGAAATTTTCATGACCGGAACGGCAGCGGAAATTGTCCCAGTACGCAGTGTCGATCAAATTACGGTAGGTGAAGGTAAACGCGGACCAATCACTAAAGTGATGCAAGAGGCGTACTTTGGCTTATTCAACGGTACCACAGAAGATAAATGGGGTTGGTTGGATTATGTGTACTCAGAGAAGCAGTCAGGGGATAACCGATAATGCCAAAGTATCGTTCAGCAACCACTACTCATGGTCGTAATATGGCGGGCGCTCGCGCATTATGGCGTGCGACCGGAGTTAAAGAAGAAGATTTTGGAAAGCCGATCATTGCGGTGGTCAACTCGTTTACCCAGTTTGTACCGGGCCATGTGCATCTTAAAGACATGGGGCAATTGGTGGCAGGTGAAATTGAAAAAGCCGGCGGTATCGCCAAAGAATTTAATACCATCGCGGTGGATGATGGTATCGCCATGGGTCATGGCGGCATGTTGTATTCACTGCCATCACGCGAGCTGATTGCAGACTCTGTCGAGTACATGGTTAATGCGCACTGTGCTGATGCCATGGTCTGTATCTCGAACTGTGACAAAATAACCCCAGGAATGATGATGGCGGCGCTGCGCTTAAATATTCCGGTGATTTTTGTCTCTGGCGGCCCGATGGAAGCGGGCAAAACCAAATTGTCCGATCAAATTATCAAGCTTGATTTGGTCGATGCGATGATTCAAGGGGCAGACCCGACCGTCTCTGATGAGCAAAGCCAGCAAATTGAGCGCTCGGCTTGTCCAACTTGCGGCTCTTGTTCGGGCATGTTTACCGCTAACTCCATGAACTGTTTAACCGAAGCATTAGGGCTTTCACAGCCTGGTAATGGTTCGATGCTGGCGACTCATGCCGATCGCGAAGCGTTATTTATCAATGCGGGCAAGCGGATTGTCGAACTGACCAAGCGTTACTACGAGCAAGACGATCACTCGGCGTTGCCACGTAATATTGCTAATAAAGCGGCGTTTGAAAATGCCATGGCGCTGGATATTGCCATGGGCGGTTCTACCAATACGGTTTTACACCTCTTAGCGGCGGCGCAAGAGGGTGAGATTGATTTTGATATGACGGATATTGACCGCATGTCACGCCAAGTGCCGCATCTCTGTAAAGTGGCACCGTCGACCCAGAAATATCACATGGAAGATGTCCATCGCGCCGGAGGCGTCATGGCAATTTTAGGCGAGTTAGATCGCGCAGGATTGATCAATAATCAAACCCATACTGTGTTGGGGATGACCTTGCAGCAGCAATTAGCGCAATACGACATCATGCAAACTGACGATCAAGCGGTGCTCGACTTTTTCCGTGCTGGTCCTGCTGGTATTCGTACCACCAAAGCATTTTCACAATCTTGTCGCTGGGATCGATTAGACGATGATCGCACCTCAGGCTGCATTCGCAGTAAAGCCCACGCCTTTAGTCAAGATGGTGGTTTGGCGGTGCTTCGTGGCAACATTGCCCTTGACGGTTGTATTGTGAAAACCGCGGGTGTCGATGAAGACAATCTCACTTTCACGGGACCGGCGATTGTGTTTGAAAGCCAAGATACCGCTGTAGAAGGTATTTTAGGTGGCCAAGTTAAAGCTGGTGATGTGGTAGTGATTCGCTACGAAGGTCCGAAAGGTGGCCCAGGCATGCAAGAGATGCTTTATCCAACCACCTATCTTAAATCGATGGGGCTTGGTAAGGCTTGTGCGTTATTGACCGATGGCCGCTTTTCCGGTGGTACTTCTGGCTTGTCGATTGGCCATGTCTCTCCTGAAGCCGCTAATGGTGGCACGATTGGTTTGGTCAATACCGGTGATATGATTGCGATTGATATTCCGAATCGTTCGATTAGCTTGCAGGTTTCAGAAGCGGAGCTGGCTGAACGCCGAGCTGAGCAAGATAAGCGTGGCTGGAAGCCCGTGAATCGCCAGCGTGAAGTCTCTTTAGCTCTCAAGGCTTACGCGAGTATGGCGACCAGTGCCGATAAAGGCGCGGTGCGAGATAAATCGAAACTCGAGGGCTAGCGGATGAGTGCCAGTAAGCAAACGGGCGCGGAGTATTTACGGCAAATTTTGCGTGCACCGGTCTATGATGTGGCGTTAGTGACGCCACTACAAGCAATGCCGCGCCTATCGGCGCGTATTCAAAACCGTGTGCAGTTAAAACGAGAAGACCGTCAGCCCGTGCACTCATTTAAATTGCGCGGTGCTTATAATATGGTATCGAGCTTATCCGATGCGCAAAAACACGCTGGGGTAATTGCTGCCTCCGCGGGTAATCATGCGCAGGGTATGGCGTTATCTGGGACTAAATTAGGCATTAAAACCACGATCGTGATGCCCAAAACCACCCCAGATATTAAAGTCGAAGCCGTTCGTGGCTTTGGTGGCGTGGTGATTTTGCATGGCAATAACTTTGATGAAGCGAAAGCAGAAGCGGAACGATTAGCCGCTCAGCATGGCTATACTTTTGTGCCGCCTTTTGATCACCCATTGGTGATTGCAGGTCAAGGAACGATTGGTATGGAGATGCTGCAGCAAAATGGTCATCTCGATTATATTTTTCTGCCGGTGGGTGGGGGTGGGTTAGCCGCAGGAGTGGCGGTACTCATCAAGCAGTTGATGCCTGATATTTAA
>NZ_WXWK01000125.1:40645-54506 GCF_009904835.1 Vibrio sp. V33_P6A3T137
GTATCAAGTGATGAAATCTGCTCGGCGGTTAAAGATATCTTCGAAGACACGCGCGCGATTGCCGAGCCTTCTGGAGCTTTAGCTTTAGCTGGATTGAAGAAGTTTGCTGAACAGCACCAGTTAGTGGATAAGCAGCTTGGTACGGTGTTATCGGGTGCCAATACTAACTTTCATGGTTTACGTTATGTCTCTGAGCGTTGTGAGCTGGGTGAAAAGCGTGAAGGACTTTTGGCGGTGACGATACCTGAACGCCAAGGCGCATTTTTTGAGTTTTGCCATATCATTGGCGGCCGTGCGGTCACCGAGTTCAACTATCGCTATAACGATGACAAGCTGGCTAATATCTTTGTTGGCGTACGTTTGTTAGGCGGTCAAGAGGAGCTGCAGCATATTATCCATGATTTGCGTCAGGGCGGTTATCCGGTGGTTGATCTGTCTGACGATGAAATGGCTAAGCTGCATGTGCGTTACATGATCGGTGGTAAACCTTCGAAGCCGCTCAAAGAGCGCTTGTACAGCTTTGAGTTTCCAGAATACCCCGGAGCGTTACTCAAATTTTTGAGTACCTTAGGCACTCATTGGAATATTAGCTTATTTAATTATCGCAATCATGGCGCTGATTATGGTCGGGTACTGTGTGGCTTTGAACTGGAAGAGAGCGACTTAGCGCGTTTTTCTGCTCATCTTTATGAGCTGGGTTATCAATATAAAGATGAAACCAATAATTCCGCGTATCATTTTTTTCTATCTTAACTGAGTTAAAGTTCAGCATGCCAGTCCAATGACTGGCATTTTTTTGTCGATTATCCCCTTCCTACTTGAATCTGCAGCGGTGTTGGCCCCCAATCACATCATTTGCCTATACTCATGGGGATTCACTCACTTACTGCCTACCTGCAACTTCAAGTCGTTTGGGTATAGCTTTGTGATCATGGTATCGGTAATCTAACTATGCACCAAATTATTACTGCCGAGGTTTACGTATACTGTGGCTATTTGAATTGAAGCTCATGTTTTTATTGTCGTTATGGTGAGTTCATCGATTATGGCACCACGTCTACATTGTTAATTATCAGCAAGGAGATCCGAATGTTTAAAGCGCTAATCCTCAACCAACAAGAAAAAGCCACAACCGCGACCATCGAATCACTCGATGATACTCAATTGCCTGATGGCGAAGTTTTGGTCGCAGTGAAGTACTCTTCACTCAATTATAAAGACGGGTTGGCGATTACTGGCAAAGGTAAAATTATTCGTGATTTCCCTATGGTTCCAGGGATTGATCTAGCGGGTACGGTTATTGAGTCTAAGGATGCTCGCTACCAAAGCGGTGACCAAGTGGTGTTAACCGGATGGGGCGTGGGTGAAAATCATTGGGGCGGTATGGCACAAAAGGCTCGTTTGCAAGCCGATTGGCTCGTGCCGTTAGCTTCTGGGTTGGACAGTAAACAAGCAATGATGATTGGCACTGCGGGCTTTACCGCTATGCTCTGTGTTCAAGCTCTGTTAGATGCAGGCATTAAACCTGAACAAGGTGAAATCCTCGTTACTGGTGCCAGTGGCGGTGTTGGTTCTGTTGCAGTAACACTATTAGCTAATCTAGGTTATAAAGTTGCGGCGGTCACTGGTCGTGTTGAACAAAATGGCCCACTACTCGAAAAACTCGGTGCCAGTCGAATTATTGATCGGGTTGAGTTTGAAGAGCCCGCTCGTCCTCTGGAAAAGCAGCTTTGGGCTGGGGCGATTGATACCGTAGGCAGCAAAGTATTAGCCAAAGTGTTAGCGCAAATGGATTACAATAGCACCGTTGCGGCGTGTGGTTTAGCGGGTGGCTTTGATTTACCGACGACAGTGATGCCATTTATTTTACGTAATGTACGCTTGCAAGGCGTCGATTCCGTCTCTTGTCCACCAGAAAAACGTGTCGCAGCATGGCACAGTCTCTCTCAATATTTACCTGCCCGTTATTTTGCGCAAGCGTGCCACGAGATCACTCTTGAGCAGGTGCCTGAATTTGCACAGGCGATTACGCAAGGCCAAGTGACTGGCCGAGTAGTGATTAAACTCTAATAGAAGATAGCCGTGATTAATCAAAACTAAGACACTGAGCGATTTGTTGTGTCTTAGTTTTACGCTTAGGTAAATAGCAAAAAAAATCCCGCCATACAGCGGGGAAGCCCAAGAAAAATTAAAGCGTTATTATCGGATATTTTCGTTAATAGATGGTTAAATAACTGTTAATAAACTTAGTCGATAGGATTGATTTTGCCAAGTGATTATTGAATATTTTTTCTCCAGCCGTATTATCTACGCCTTATTTTGCTACTCGATTAGGTTTTTGCATGACATTTGACTCAACATTAGCGACCCATTCCCTTGATGCGCAAGGACTGCGTTGCCCTGAACCAGTAATGATGGTGCGAAAGACCATTCGTACCATGCAAGCTGGCGATGTGTTATTGGTGATGGCGGATGATCCTTCCACGACTCGAGATATCCCCAGTTTTTGCCGCTTTATGGATCATCAACTGTTGGCGCAGCAAACTGAGCAGTTGCCTTACCAGTACTTGATCAAAAAAGGTTTAGTCTAGTTTTGAAGTCTTTGGCAACGATGATGGATGGGAATTTAGTCGATAAAAGTAAGGCAGCAATATGATGCGCCTTACCTTATCATCTCTAGAGTAACCAGCATGAATGTTGATTATATCTGCTGATTGCGGATGAAGTTTATTCTTGGTACTCAATCGCTCGGATTTCAGCTTGCAGTTTATTGACTTGTTGCTGCAAAGTCCTTAATTCGTTATGCATTGGAATGATGTAGGCGACTCGGATCCAAGCTTCGACAGTCAGAGCAGCCATAATAATCGCTCCGGCGACCATCGGCAGCCACATATTGGTTAACGTCATACCTAATAAGGTGAGTAGAAAGCCAAAAGTGAATAAGTAGCTCTGACTTTTGGCGGTCATTCCTGTATAGCGTGTCAGCATAATTAACCCTCTTACCGCACCACGATAGGTTTAACCTAGCACGGCAATAGTGATACGAATATGGCGAACATCACGCTCTTAATCGCTTTTCATCAAGAGCGTGATCCAGTGCTAACAATTTTTATCGAAAAAGCTCAGTTGTTGGGTCTTAAAATAGCGCTGCGCCAATCGCTAAGCCGACAAATAAAATCGCGGTGATTTTTCGGATCAGGGCTAGTGGTAGTTTATTGGCCGATAATTTACCGATCACTACGACAGGGACATTAGCCAACAGCATACCAATCGTGGTGCCTAAAATGACCCACAATAAGGCGTCGGCATATTGGGCACCTAAGATGGAAGTGGCTATTTGGGTTTTGTCGCCAATTTCAGCAATAAAGAAGGCGATAAAACTGGCGACAAATGGCCCACGATTAGAAATCGATTCTTCATCATCCAGTTTATCGGGAATCAACACCCAGCCGGCCATGATTAAGAAGCTCACCACCAAGACCCATTTTAATATCTCGGGCGACAAATAATCGGCAACGACGACGCCTAACCAAGCCGCTAAGGCATGATTGGCTAGCGTAGCGAGAAATATCGCCGCAATGATCGGAATTGGTTTTCGGTATCGACTGGCTAACAGTAGAGAAAGCAGTTGGGTTTTATCGCCAATTTCAGCTAAGGCGACGGTAGTAATTGAAATAGCTAATACGCTCACGACAGGCTCAATGGGGCGGGATAATTATAATAACCATAGACAAACGCCACGCCCCACCCCGGTTCGCGTTGTTTGCCTAAGGTCTTGCTCAGCTAAAATGACTTTAGCCTCGGACGCCATGGTGATTTGGCACCAATCATGTTGACGAACGAACCGTTAAGATTAAACCCTCTTACCGGCAAGCTACTCCCCAAAGACGGCGCAATTCTAATCAGGCTGTTAAAAAATCTCAAGTCTCAAATGACCTCAAGGCTTATTTTTGGGATAATTTGCCACAATCCATGGTGTAAATTGCCCTAAAAGGGATTTTTGACCATTAATTAAGCAAGATTACCCCTACTCGCTGAGCGAATATCTCGGTATACTTGTTCGCTATTTCTTATCAATTCAAACAGAAGAATCGCGCGAACCTGACTATGCAAAAATACGATATCAAAACCTTTCAGGGTATGATCCTCGCGCTGCAGGATTATTGGGCCCAACAAGGCTGTACCATTGTTCAACCATTAGATATGGAAGTTGGTGCAGGCACCTCTCACCCAATGACATGCCTGCGAGCTATCGGCCCAGAGCCTATCGCCACGGCGTATGTTCAACCTTCTCGTCGTCCAACCGACGGTCGTTATGGTGAAAACCCGAACCGCCTACAGCACTACTATCAATTTCAAGTCATCATCAAACCATCACCGGATAATATTCAAGAGCTGTATCTTGGATCACTTGAGGTATTAGGTGTTGACCCGCTGGTTCACGATATTCGTTTCGTCGAAGATAACTGGGAAAACCCAACCTTAGGCGCATGGGGATTAGGCTGGGAAGTATGGCTTAACGGTATGGAAGTAACCCAGTTTACTTACTTCCAACAAGTTGGTGGTCTTGAGTGCAAACCAGTAACCGGGGAAATCACTTACGGTATTGAACGTCTGGCGATGTATATTCAGGGTGTTGATTCTGTTTATGATTTAGTCTGGACAGATGGTCCATTAGGTAAAGTAACCTATGGCGATATTTTCCATCAAAATGAAGTAGAGCAGTCAACCTACAACTTTGAACACGCGGATGTGGATTTTCTGTTCACTTTCTTCGATCAGTGCGAGAAAGAGTGTCAATACCTGCTTGAACTCGAAAAACCATTACCATTACCGTCCTATGAGCGGATTTTAAAAGCGGGTCATGCATTTAACCTGCTTGACGCTCGTAAGGCGATTTCGGTGACTGAGCGCCAACGTTATATCCTGCGTATCCGCAACCTCACTAAAGCGGTTGCTGAAGCGTATTACGCCTCTCGCGAAGCGCTAGGCTTCCCAATGTGTAAAAAGGGTGAGGATAAATAACATGGCCAAAGAATTTCTAATCGAACTGGGTACAGAAGAGTTACCACCAAAGCAGCTGCGCACTTTAGCTGAAGCGTTTGCCGCCAATTTTAGTACAGAACTTGCCGCGGCAGAGTTGACTCATGACGGCATAAAATGGTTTGCGACCCCGCGCCGTTTGGCGCTGAAAGTCGCTAATCTTGCCGAAAAGCAAGCGGATAAAGTTCTAGAAAAACGTGGACCTGCGGTGTCTGTGGCTTTTGATGCACAAGGTAACCCGACTAAAGCAGCACAAGGTTGGGCGCGTGGTAATGGGATTACCGTTGAGCAAGCCGATCGCCTCAAAACTGAGCAAGGTGAGTGGTTGCTGTTCAAACAAGAAGTGAAAGGTCAAGCGGCGAAAGCGATTGTCGTTGAGCTGGCTGCCAAAGCATTGGCCAACTTGCCTATCGCTAAGCCAATGCGCTGGGGCGATAAAGAGACTCAATTTATTCGTCCAGTAAAAACCTTGACCATTCTGCTTGGTGATGAGTTGATCGACGGTGAAATTTTAGGCGTGGCTTCAGCACGCACCATTCGTGGTCACCGTTTTATGGGTGAGAAAGAATTTACCATCGACTCCGCCCAGCAGTATCCAGACATTTTAGAGCAACGCGGTAAAGTGATTGCCGACTATGAGACGCGTAAAGCGACGATCATCGCGGGTGCTCAGCAAGCGGCTCAACAAGTGGGTGGTATTGCGGAACTTGACGACGATTTAGTGGAAGAAGTCACCGCGTTAGTGGAATGGCCGGTGGTTTTAACGGCTAAATTTGAAGAGAAATTCCTCAATGTGCCGTCGGAAGCGTTGGTGTACACCATGAAAGGTGACCAAAAATACTTCCCAGTGTATGACGCTAATAAGCAACTCTTACCCAACTTTATCTTTGTGACCAACATTGAGTCTAAAGAGCCACGCCACGTTATCGAAGGTAACGAAAAGGTGGTACGTCCACGTTTGGCTGATGCTGAATTCTTCTTTAATACCGATCTCAAGAGCAAGCTGATTGATCGCTTACCACAGCTTGAAACGGCGATTTTCCAGCAGAAATTGGGCACAATTAAAGATAAAACTGACCGAATCACGGAGTTAGCCGGTTATATTGCAGAGCAAATTGGCGCTGACGTTGCACAAGCTAAACGTGCAGGCTTGCTCGCTAAATGTGATTTAATGACCTCAATGGTGTTTGAGTTTACCGACACTCAAGGCGTAATGGGTATGCATTATGCGCGTCATGATGGTGAGCCAGAAGCGGTAGCATTGGCGATGAACGAGCAGTATATGCCGCGCTTTGCTGGTGATCAGTTGCCGACTGATGGGGTTTCTTCTGCGCTAGCAATGGCGGATAAACTGGATACCATCGTTGGTATTTTCGGGATCGGCCAAGCACCAAAAGGCTCGGATCCTTTTGCTTTGCGCCGCGCTTCTTTAGGTGTGCTGCGGATCATCGTTGAATACGGCTATAAGCTTGACTTAGTGGATTTAGTCGCGAAAGCAAAATCCCTTTTTGGTGATCGTTTGACTAATCAAGCGGTTGAACACGATGTGATTGAATTTATGCTGGGTCGTTTCCGCGCTTGGTATCAAGACGAAGGCTTTAGCGTAGATGTTATTCAAGCCGTGTTGGCGCGTCGTCCAACCAAGCCGGCTGATTTCGATCAGCGCGTAAAAGCCGTGTCGCACTTCCGTGAATTAGAGGCGGCAGAAGCGTTGGCTGCGGCCAATAAACGGGTTGGGAATATTCTCGCGAAATTTGCTGGCCAGTTGCCTGTTGAGGTTGATCTCGCCTTGCTGCAAGAGCCGGCAGAAAAAGCCTTGGCACAAGACGTGGCGGTGATGAGCGAAGCCCTTGAGCCAGTCTTTGCGTCAGGTGATTATCAGCAAGCACTGAGTCAATTGGCCTCACTACGTGAACCTGTTGATGCGTTCTTTGATAACGTGATGGTGATGGCTGACGATGAAGCGCTAAAGCAAAACCGTTTAACTTTGCTTAACGACTTACGTAACTTATTCCTGCAAATTGCTGACATTTCTCTTTTACAAAAGTAATGATTAGCAATAAACCATACGGTTTGTGATTGAAGCCCAACTCTAATCAGTTGGGCTTTTTTTCAACTGAATACTCAGGTGTTCAAAAATAGTACTTTGATAGGTAAAAGCATTACGGTATGTTCAAGGATTGATCGATGAGCATGGCATCGTTTTATGCTCCTTTAAGCAAGCAAATACAATCATGAATTAGGCAGTCAGCAATGCAGTTTTCAAAATTTGGTGAAAAATTTAATCAGTATTCCGGTATTACTCAATTAATGGATGATTTAAACGATGGTCTGCGCACACCGGGAGCCATCATGCTCGGTGGTGGAAATCCTGCCGCAATACCAGCGATGATCGACTATTTTCATCAAACCAGCGCTGAGATGCTGAGTAATGGTGAGCTGATCGCTGCGTTGAGTAATTACGATGGACCACAAGGCAAAGATCGTTTCGTTAAATCACTCGCTGCGCTACTAAAAACGACTTATGGCTGGGAAATTAGTCAGAAAAACATCAGCTTAACCAATGGTAGCCAAAGTGGTTTTTTCTATCTGTTTAACTTATTCGCCGGTCAGCAGCCCGATGGATCGCATAAGAAGATTTTACTGCCGTTGGCTCCGGAATACATTGGTTATGGCGATGCAGGGATTGATGACGATCTGTTTATCTCTTATCGCCCCGAGATTGAAATGCTTGATGATGGGTTATTCAAATACCATGTCGACTTTAACCAGTTAACGGTTGATTCCTCCATTGCGGCGATCTGCGCCTCTCGTCCTACCAACCCGACGGGTAATGTCTTGACCGAAGATGAGATCCATAAGCTCGATCAGTTAGCGCGGGATAATGGTATTCCGTTGATCATAGATAATGCTTATGGTGTGCCATTCCCCAATATCATTTTTGAACAGGTTGAACCGTTTTGGAATGACAATACCATTTTATGCATGAGCTTATCCAAACTTGGATTACCAGGCGTACGTTGCGGCATTGTGATAGCCAATGAAACGGTGACTCAAGCTTTAACCAATATGAATGGCATTATTAGTTTAGCCCCCGGCAGTGTTGGCCCCGCGATAGCTCAACATATGATTGAACGAGGGGATTTACTGCGCTTGAGTGACGAAGTTATTCGCCCATTTTATCAACAAAAATCACAAACCGCGGTGAAGTTACTTCAGCAGGCGATACCTGACCCGCGCTTTCGCATTCACAAACCTGAAGGGGCGATTTTCCTATGGCTGTGGTTTGATGAATTGCCGATCAGCACTATGGCGCTGTATCAGCGTCTTAAAGCACGAGGAGTATTGGTTGTTCCTGGTGAATATTTCTTTATTGGGCAGCAGCAAGACTGGTCACATGCTCATCAATGTCTACGGATGAACTATGTGCAAGATGATCAGGAAATGCAAAAAGGTATTCAGATTATCGCCGAAGAAGTCGCTAAGGCTTATCAGCAAGCTGAGCCGTCATCGAATTGCTGAAGGTATTAGGGGCTGTTATCACCACCGCCAGCCTCAAGTGTGGCTGGCGTGGTTTTAGGCGATGAGTCAGCGTTTAATCATCTTTGTGCAGCGCAGGAAAATCCTCTTTATCCAATAGCTGGCTGAGGCGTGCAAGGCGTCTTTGCAGTTCACCGCTATAATCGGCACTGATATTAATATGGCCCATTTTACGCCCCGGGCGTTTTTGTTTGCCATACCAATGGACATGACACCCTTCCATCGCAAGCAACGCGTCCGGCAGGCTATCAAGGCCTAAGATGTTAATCATCGCTGTTGGGCGGATCAGTTGCGTGCTACCTAATGGTAAACCACATACGGCGCGCAAATGGTTTTCAAATTGACAGGTTTCGGCACCTTGTTGTGTCCAATGGCCGGAGTTATGCACTCTCGGGGCAATCTCATTGACCAATAGCTGCCCGCTGATATCAAAAAATTCTAAAGCCAGTACGCCCACATAATCTAATTGCTCAGCTACCGCGCGAAAGATGCTTTCGGCCTGTTGTTGTAGCGCGAGATCATCCAACGAGGTGGATAAACTCAACACGCCATTGGTGTGCACATTTTCCGTCAGGGGATAGGTCACTATGCTGCCATCTTGTCCTCTAGCGCCAATCAGCGAGACTTCGCGATCAAAAGCGATAAATTGCTCTGCAATGATGGTTTGTTGCGCTGAGCTTGCTAAGCAGTCTTGTAGCTCGGGCCAAATGTTATCAATATCTTGCGCTTGTTTGAGACGCCATTGACCTTTGCCATCATAACCACCCAGAGTGCTTTTTAATACCATCGGTAGTCCAATGGTTTCGATAGCAGTGAGCAAATCGTCACGAGAGTGTACGATGGCGTATTGCGCACTATTTACTGCTGCTTGCTTAAGTAATACTTTTTCACGCTGCCGATTGCCACCAGCTTTGATGGCCGTTTGGTTCGGTAACAGCTTGCCACTTTGCGCACATTGCTCAAGTACATCATCAGGAATATGTTCAAATTCAGCGGTAATCACATCCGCTTGGTCAATGGCCAGAGCCAGCCCTTGGCCGATGACTTGCCCCGAGATCGGCTGCACGATATTACCGGTTGTTACATCAAACGCATGGATCTCAATATTCAGCGGAGTGCCAGCTAGCGCCATCATGCGGGCTAATTGGCCAGCCCCTAAGACTAAAACTTGCATGTGATTAGTCCTCTGCTGGATTGGGGTTGGCGAGCACGGTTTCGGTTTGCGCTAAACGAAAGGCATCGATTTTCGCCATGATATGGTGATCATGTATGGCTAGGATTTGTGCGGCTAATAAGCCAGCATTAGCGGCTCCCGCTTCACCGATAGCCAGCGTCCCGACCGCAATGCCTTTTGGCATTTGCACGATGGAGAGTAATGAGTCCATGCCGTTCAGCGCTTTTGACTGCACTGGTACGCCGAGTACCGGTAAGCTAGTAAACGCCGCGGTCATGCCTGGTAAATGCGCTGCACCGCCGGCGCCGGCGATGATAACTTTAATGCCTCGTTGCTGAGCGCTGCTAGCATAATCAGCCAGTAGTTGAGGAGTTCGGTGAGCAGACACCACCTTGGTTTCATAATCGATCCCAAATTGATCCAACATCTCCGCGGCTAGCTTCATGGTTGGCCAATCGGATTTCGAACCCATAATAATCGCCACTTTCATTGTAAACTCCTTCAAACATCATCACATTAGGGTGAATGGGTTATTTGCGCGCATTATACGAGTATTTTTTTCTTAGGAAAACGTTTGCGTCATGGTTATTTTGCCAAAGATACCATTTGTCATTAAATAGCTTTAGCCTGTTTCAGCCAGAATTTGTAAACTCAGTGAGTCGATTAAATGTCACAAGAGAAAGGTATCGTGGATAATTTTCAATTTTGTTTACAGGCATTACGTGATGGTGATGTTATTGCCTATCCAACCGAAGGGGTGTTCGGTGTCGGATGCGATCCGGATAACCCGCAAGCCATTGAAAAACTACTCACGCTGAAACAGCGACCGGTAGAAAAAGGCTTGATTTTGATTGCGGCCTCTTATCAGCAATTGTTGCCGTATATTGATGAAAGCCAACTAAGCGCAGAACAATTGGCAACGATTCATGCGACTTGGCCGGGACCCGTTACATGGGTGATGCCTGCTAGTCAGAAAGTCTCGTCATGGGTCAGCGGTCAGTTTGACTCGATTGCGGTGCGAGTCACCGATCATCCACTAGTACAACAGTTATGTAATGCGTTCGGTAAACCGCTTACCTCGACCAGTGCTAATTTAACAGGGCTGCCGCCGTGTATGACCACTGAGCAAGTTGAGCAGCAACTGGGTGAGCACCTGCCAGCTATTTTACGCGGTGAAACGGGTGGTAGAAATAAACCGAGTGAAATTCGTGACGCGAAAACGGGTCAAATTTTAAGACAAGGTTAAGCAAGGAAATCGACGATGCCAGACATTGATAAGCAAGCGGTAAAGCAGTTTTTGCTTGAGTTACAAGACAGTATTTGCCAGCAATTAGAACAGGCCGATGACAAGGCCAAGTTTGTCGAAGAAATCTGGCATCGGGAGCCGGGCGAACGCTTAGGTGGTGGTGGGCGAACACGAGTGATGAAAGAAGGTCAAGTCTTTGAGCAAGGCGGCGTTAATTTTTCCCATGTCACCGGTCAACAGATGCCCGTATCAGCCACCGCACATCGCCCGGAATTAGCTGGTCGTCGCTTTGAAGCAATGGGTGTGTCGTTAGTGATGCACGCTCATAACCCTTATGTGCCGACGTCTCATGCCAACGTGCGTTTTTTTATTGCCGAAAAAGAGGGAGAAACGCCCATTTGGTGGTTTGGTGGAGGCTTTGATTTAACGCCGTTTTACCCATTTTTAGAGGATGTGCAAGCATGGCACGCCACAGCGCGGACCTTATGCGCGCCTTTTGGTGATCAGGTTTATGCTGAACATAAGGCTTGGTGTGATGACTATTTCTTCTTACCGCACCGTAATGAAACTCGCGGTGTGGGTGGGCTCTTTTTCGACGACTTAAACCAATGGCCATTTGCCAAGTGTTTTGCCTATATGCAAGCGGTTGGTAAAGGATACACCGAAGCTTACCTACCGATTGTTGCGCGACGTAAAGATACGGCCTATGGTGAAGCGCAGCGGCAATTTCAGTTATATCGCCGTGGTCGATACGTGGAATTTAACTTAGTTTATGACCGAGGGACGTTATTTGGGCTGCAAACTGGAGGGCGTACCGAGTCAATACTGATGTCGATGCCACCGTTAGTGCGCTGGGAATACAATTACCAGCCAGAGCCGAATAGCCCAGAGGCGAAATTGGCGGAATTTTTAGTACCACGCGATTGGTGACAGAAAATCAACGCAGTGATAGGGTCTGAAAAGATACTTTGGCTAATTTAGGTTAATGACATGGAATATCAACACGATCGTTATGCCGTCTTTGGCAATCCGATTGGGCACAGTAAATCGCCCTTTATTCATGGCTTGTTTGCACGTCAAACCAATCAAAGCATGAACTACACGGCGCAGATGGCAGCGATTGATGGTTTTGAGCAAGCGATCAACGAATTTTTTGCTCATGGCGGTAAAGGTTGCAATGTGACCGTACCGTTTAAAGAGCAGGCCTTTCAGCTGGCGGATCGTTTAACAGAGCGAGCGCAATTAGCTGGTGCCGTCAACACTCTGAAAAAACTGGATGATGGAGAAGTGCTCGGTGATAACACCGATGGAGAAGGTTTGGTTCAAGACTTGCTGCAGCATCAAGTTCCGTTGACTGGGGCGAAGATTTTATTAATTGGTGCGGGTGGGGCAGCTCGAGGCGTTATCAAGCCGCTATTAGACCAACAGCCCGAGCTTATTGTGATCACTAACCGGACATTATCCAAAGCGGAAGGTCTTGCACAGCAGTTTTCTGTTTATGGCGCCGTGATCGCCCAACCAATGAGTCAACGGTATACGCCGTTTGATCTTGTCATTAACTCGACCTCAGCCAGCTTGGACGGAGAGCGACCGCAGGTATCTGAGACTATTTTTAGCCCGCGTAGCATTGCTTACGACATGATGTACAGCAAGCAACCAACGGCGTTTAATCAGTGGGCTAAGGAACAAGGATGCCATTCAGTTTATGACGGGCTAGGCATGTTAGTCGCACAAGCAGCAGAAAGCTTTATGTTATGGCGAGGGTTACGCCCAGGGACTAAGCAAGTGCTACGTGAATTAAGAAAAAATTTATCTGGAGGTGTATGAACCAAGCAATTTTATTTACCGATGATCAACAGTGGAATGAGCAGCAGCAAGCGGTTGAGTTTTCCGCGCAGCAGAGTGGTGCGCTTATCCGTTGTTTTATTTCTCTATCTGAGCTGCAATCTTGGTCTGGGGTGACGATGACCACTCCACAGCAGGCACTGACGGTTTTTAGTGAGTGGCGTTTTGATATTGAAGAACGAGCGGAGCAGCTAATTGAGGAAGAGTGTTTTACTTCAGCAGGTATGATTGAGGTGCTAAAACCGTAAACACCTCATGGGAGGGCTCGAACGAAAGGTCAATAGATCTAGAGCAATGATATAGCTAGATTTGCGATTGTTCAGCTAAGTACTCATTTTTGGTTTGTACATAGTTACTCGCTGATTGCAGTAAAAATTGTTGCTCCCCTTCAGTCAGCTTACGGGCTTGTTTCACTGGGCTTCCTACGTACAGATAGCCACTGACTAAGATTTTTCCGGGCGGTACTAAGCTACCCGCACCTATCATGACGTCACTTTCAATGACTGCCCCATCAAGAATAATAGAGCCCATTCCCACCAGAACCCGATCGTGAATGGTGCAGCCGTGCAGCATGACTTTATGGCCAATGGTGACATCATTACCGATCAGTAACGGATAACCATTAGGATTGTGGCTATTTTTATGGGTGACGTGTAAAACGCTACCATCTTGTATATTGGTGCGTGCACCGATACGGATATGGTTGACGTCACCACGTGCCGCGACTAAAGGCCAAATGCTGGCATCACTCTCAATCGTGATATCGCCAACTAATACAGAGCTGTTATCTATATAGACACGTTCATTTAGCGTCGGTAATACCCCTTTATAACTTCGGATAGAACTCATCAAACCATCCTTAACAGGCTTAAATTGCAGTAAACAAGCTAAGAATAGTACTAGAAATGGCTTTTCTGAGCAATAATTAGCCTTTTAAGCTAAAGATAACAAAAAAAGCAAAAAAAGCACTTGCCAAGTTAACCAGGCTCCCTATAATGCGACCTCACTGACAC